>CAZIBT010000054.1:0-6208 GCA_964537435.1 uncultured Nautiliales bacterium
AGTTAAAACACATACTATTAAACCGTATAATTTTAAAGAAATAAAAGAAAAAGAGATTAATGCAAAAAAAAATATTGAAAAGGATGATATTTCTATTAAAAATAATTCCGAAAATGATTTGAAAGAACAAAATAAGGTAGTTGAGAATCTTCTTTTGAAAATTGAAGAATTTTCAAATAAAATTGAAAATATTCAAAATGAATTTAAACAACAGATAGATGAATGTAATAAAAATGCACAGTTGCAAATTAAACAGAGTTATGAAAAAGGCAAGAAAGAGGGATTTGAAGAGGGTAGGAAAATTTGTGAAGAGGAAATGAAGGAAAAAATAAGCTTACTTGAAAATTCTATTCAAAAACTTGATAAAATAAATGAAACATTTGAAGAGAAAATACTTTCAGTTGAAAAAGAGCTTATATCAGTTGCTTTGGATATTGCAAAAGAGGTAATTCAAAAAGAAGTTTCAAAGGAATCTGAAAATATTGCCTATAAATTGGCAAAGAGTTTAATGGAAGATATTAAAGAGGCTACAAAAATAAAACTTAAAGTAAATCCAAAAGATGCTGAATTTTTAAAAGATAAGTTTAAAAATGTTGAAGTTATTCCAGATGATGCAATAAAAGAAGGGGGAGTTGTAATTATAAGTGATTTAGGAAATATAGATGCACAAATAAACGAAAGATTCGAGGCTGTCAAAAAAGCGGTAATGCAAAACAATAATTAAAGAGGTTTAGTAATGATGGATGTTAAAAAAATGAGTATTAAAGAATTAGAAGAGCTGGCTCAAAAAATAAGGGAAAAAATTTTATTGACCGTATCTAAGAAAGGAGGGCATTTAAGCTCGACTTTGGGTGCTGTTGATTTGATAATAGGGATGCATTATGTTTTTAACGCAGAAAAAGATCCTTTTATATTTGATGTTTCCCATCAAGCATATGCTCATAAACTTTTAACAGATAGGTGGGATAGGTTTGATACATTAAGACAGTTTGGTGGTATAAGTGGATACACAAAGCCTAGTGAAAGTAAATATGATTATTTTGTGGCTGGTCATTCTTCAACCAGTATTTCAATTGCCGTTGGTGCTGCAAAAGCAATAAAATTAAAAAATGAAAATAGAACTCCTGTTGTATTAATAGGCGATGGTGCTATGAGTGCAGGAATGGTTTATGAAGCTTTGAATGAACTTGGATATTTAAAACTTCCTGTTGTTATAATACTTAATGATAATGAAATGAGCATAGGAAAACCTATCGGGGCAATAAGCAAATATTTAACAAAATTAAAAGCGGGTAAATTTTACCAAGGTTTTAAAGAAAAATTCAAAACTTTTTTAAATACTATGCCTCAAGATATTAAATTTACAGCCAAAAAAATAGAAGAGTTTTTTAGTGTAAATGGTATATTTTTTGAAGAATTTGGACTTGAATATATAGGTCCTATTGATGGTCATAATTTGGTAGAGATTATCGATACATTAAAAGTTGCAAAAATGCTTAAAAAACCTGTTATTATTCATGCAAAAACAATCAAAGGTAAAGGATATAAACAAGCAGAAGGTTATTATGAACATTGGCACGGCGTAGGTCCTTTTGATTTAAAAACAGGAAAACCTCTTAAAAAACCGACGTTAAGCGCTACAAAGGTTTTTTCTCAAAAGCTTTTGGAACTTGCAGACAAAGATGAAAAAATAGTGGGTGTTACTGCCGCTATGCCAAGTGGGACTGGAATGAAAGAGTTGATGAGAGAGTTTCCAGAAAGGTTTTGGGATGTTGGTATTGCTGAACAACATGCTGTAACTTCAATGGCGGCTTTGGCAAAAGAAGGCTTTAAACCATTTGTTGCTATTTATTCGACCTTTTTACAAAGAGGTTATGACCAGGTTATTCATGATGTTTGTATAGGGAATTTTCCGGTTAGATTTGCAATAGATAGAGCTGGAATAGTTGGATCTGATGGGGAGACACATCAGGGGGTTTTTGATGTTGGATATTTAAGGATAGTGCCTAATATGGTGCTTTTTGCTCCAAGAGATTTTGAAACACTAAAAAAAGCAGTTGAATTTGCTTATAAATATGATGCTTCCCCTTGTGCCTTTAGATATCCTAGGGGTGTATTTGAGCTTGAGGATGGAATTTTTAAAGCAAAAGATTTTGAATTAGGAAAAGCTGAAATTTTGATTGAAAATAAAAATATTATGTTAATAGGTTATGGAAATGGGGTTGGAAAAGCATATAAAGTGTGGAAAATTTTAAATGAAAGCGGTATTGATGCTGGTCTTATTGATCTTAAGTTTGCAAAACCTTTAGATAGGGAACTTTTAAAAACAATTGAGGCTAATAAATGGTATATTATAAGCGATAATGCCAAAAAGGGCGGTATAGGGGAGATGTTGAGTGCTTTTGTTAAAGAGAATAATTTAAAAAAATATGTAAAATCATTTGAATATCCGGATGAATTCATTCCTCACGGTAGTGTGAAAGAAGTAGAGAAATTTTTAAAAATCGATGAAGAAAGTATTGCAAAAGAAATTATAAATGATTTATAATAAATAAAAAGGAGGCATTATGGAGCGAATGGAAGATTTAATAAAAATTGGAATAGGTGCAGCATTTTTGGCAAAAGAAAAAATGCAAGAATTCATTGAAGAGGCTAAAAAAAGAGGAGAACTTACCGAAAAAGAGGCTAATGATTTAATAGAAGAGCTTAAAAAAGAATCAAACGAAAAAATGAATGAAATTCAATTTTTTATAAAAGAGGAGATAAAAAAACAATTAAATGAACTTGGTTTAGCCACTAAAGAAGACATTCAAAAAATTCAGAAGGAATTAGAAGAGTTAAAAAATATATTAAAAAATGAAAAATAAAATATATGAATTAAAAAGAACAAAAGAAATTATTTTTGTTTTAGCCAAATATGGCTTTGGCGATATTATAGAAACATTTGGAATAAAAGCTCCTTTTAAAAAAAAGCCTAAAATATCAAGAAGTGAGAGAATAAGAAAAGCAATTGAAGAATTGGGCCCAACTTTTATTAAGCTGGCTCAAGCTTTATCGCTAAGACCTGATTTAATTTCTTTGGATTTGATAAAAGAATTTGAAAAACTACAAGATAATGTTTCTCCTCTTCCTTTTTCCGCAATGAAAGAAGTATTGGAAAATGAACTTGAATGCAAAATAGAAGAGATATTTGAAGGAAAATTTGAATTACTTGCCAGCGCTTCGATAGGACAGGTTTATAAAGCTAAATTAATTTCAGGCGAATATGTTGCTGTCAAAATATTAAAACCTGGGATTGAAGAGAAGATTTTTGCGGATTTATATATTTTGAAACATTTTGCAAAAATGTTTAGAGATAAATTTTTAATGTATGGAATAGATCTTGAAAAAATACTTGATGAATTTGCAAAATCAATAAAGAAAGAGCTCAATTTTAATTTAGAGGCTTTGAATTTAAAAAGGTTTTATTTTAATTTTAAAAACAATAATTCTATCAAAGTTCCAAAACTTTATGAAAAACTCTCTTCAAAACGTGTTTTGAGTATGGAATATATCAATGGAATCAAAATATCCGATAAAGAAAAATTAATTAGTGCGGGATATTCATTAAAAGAGATAACCAAAAAAGGTTTTGAATTAATATGTGAACAAATTTTTGTTCATCGTTTTTTTCATGCTGATCCTCATCCGGGAAATTTAATGGTATTTAAAGGGAAAATAGTATTTTTAGATTTTGGAATAATGGGGAGAATTAGTGAAGAAGAGAGGAAAAATTTGGTTGAGCTTATTTATTATGTGATAAAACGCCAAGAAGAAAAAGCTGCATTATATATACTAAAACTTTCCAAAATAGAAAAAGATATTGATATATCATCATTTCAAAGAGAAATGGCAGATATTATTGCAAGTTATTTTTATTCGTCTCTAAAACAGATAGAATTAAAAAGTTTGTTGGATGATGTTTTAAAGGTGATGCAAAGATATAAAATATTTTTTAAAGAAGAAAATTATTTGTTTGTAAAATCTCTTGTTACTATGGAAGGGGTTGGAAAACAGTTATATCCCAATTTTAATGCTGCAAAGGAAATTGCTCCTTTTATTAAAAAATTATATAAATCAACTTTTAGTGTAAAAAATATTTTTTATAAAACAACTGAAATAAATAAAAACATTTTGGAGTTTTTATATAATCTGCCTGTAGATTTAAATGAAATTATAAAAAAGATAAAAAAAGGAAATTTGAAAATAGAATTTGAGCATGTAGGACTTGAGAAATTTGAAAAAACAATTGCCAAATCTTTTAATAGACTTTCTATTTCAATTGTTATCGCATCCATTTTGATAGGTTCATCTATGCTTTTAAGCTCACATGTTCCTCCTCTTTTTAAAAATGTTTCGATTTTTGGAATATTGGGGTTTCTTTCAGCATTTATGTTAGGTGTGTTTTTAATAATAGAAATTTTAAGGAATAGACAATGAAAAAATTTTTTAAAATTAACAAAAAAATTTCTTATATGTTTGCTGATGATAAAAATTTGATTTTAGTAGATGAGGAAAATAGATTTTTTTATTTTGATAAATCACTTAAATTTTTAAAAGGAGTTAAATTTAATTTACCTCCGAATAAACCTAATGAAAATAGTGTAAAAATTTCATATGAAGGTAAATATGTTTTGATTGCTGTTAAAAATATATTAACACTTTGGGATTTGGAAAATAAAAAACATTTAGGCTCTTTTTTACAAAAAAATGATATTTTATGTGTAGCTTTTAGCAAAGATAGTAAATATTTTGCTACAGGAGATACGGAAGGTAGGGTATATATTTATAATTTAAAATTAAAAAAGAAAATAAACGAACTTAAAAGACACAAAGATTTTATTAGCGATTTAAGTTTTTATAATGATAGAAGCCATCTGATTGCCGGAGGATATGATAAATGTGTGTTGTTTTATAATTTAATTACTCTTGAAAAAAAAGAAAAATATGAGCATTTAAAAGCTGTAAAAAAGGTAGAATCAAATGAATTTTTGGTTAGTGCAGACGAAATAACGACAATTATTAATTGGGATGGATTAAAAAAGGAATTTAAAGATATCAGTAAATTTTATGAAATATTTAGAGATTTTGTTTTTTATAAATATTATCTAATTATTGCAAGCGATAAAAAAATTATTGTTTATAATTTGAAAGATTTTGTAATTGAAAATGATAATTTTTTAAAATGCGAAAATATTGACAAAATAGTGGTATTTGATAATTTTTTAATTATTTCCAATCGAAAAGGTGAAATATATTTCAGAGATTTTTTTGAAGAAGAAAAAGAATTTTTAGATTTGATACTTAATGAAAAATTTAAAAGCGCTTTTGAGTTGATCGATAAAAATCCTTTTTTAAAATTTTCCAAAGGTTATGAAAAGTTAAATAGAATAATTGAACTTTATATCAAAAGAGCAAAAGATTTGTTTTTAGTAGATGAGGCAAAAGCGCTTAGGATTTTGGATAAATTATTATTAATACCTCATTTGAGGGAAAAGATTTTAAAAACTATTGAAGAATTTAGAAATTATAAAAAATTCGTATTTGCTATTAAAAAACAAAATTATGCATTGGCATATTATCTTGCTAATCATTATGAAATGTTAAAAGAAACCAAATATTATAAGTTGCTTGAAAAAAAATGGGAAATTGCTTTTGAAAAAGCAAAAGAATATGTTTTTAAAGAAGATAATTTAGATGCGAAAGAAATACTAGAACCATTTATGATAGTTAAAGAAAAAATTCCTTTAATTGAACTTTTGCTAAATGAACCTGAAGTGTTTAAAAATTTAAAGCAAAAGTTGAGTGAAAGGGATTTTAAGGGATTTTTTGAAATAGTTAATAATTACCCTGAATTAAAAAATACCCCGGAATATAAAAAAGTAATGAATTATGCGAAAACTTTATATAAATATATTCAAAAACTTATTATTGAAGAAGAATTAGAAAAAGCAAAAAAAGCGGCTTTAATACTTCAAGACATAGAAGGCTATGAAAATAAAGCCAAAGAATTATTGGAGAAAATAAATATTGCTTTTAAATTTTTGGAATTTATCTCTAATAAAAATTATGAAAAAGCATTTGAACTAAGTGAGAAATATCCGTTTTTAAAAGAATTTAAAAGTTATCAAAATTTAATTAAAAAACATAATGATATTTATGAAAAAGT
>CAZIBT010000055.1:0-6119 GCA_964537435.1 uncultured Nautiliales bacterium
AGAGAAATTCGTCATAAAATTAAAGGTCTTGTTATAACACATGGTCATGAAGATCATATTGGTGCGGTTCCTTATCTTTTTAAAGAAATGCAGTTTCCTATTTATGGAACATCTCTTCCTCTAGCAATGATAGAAAATAAATTTAAAGAACATAAACTTTTACAATACAGAAGCTATTTTAGAAGTGTTAAAAAAAGAACTCCTATTCAAATAGGTGATTTTAAAATAGAATGGATTCATATGACACATTCTATAATTGATGCTTCATCTTTAGCAATTCAAACACCTATTGGAACAATAATTCATACAGGGGATTTTAAGATAGATCATACTCCAATTGATGGATATGCCCCTGATTTGCATAGGCTAGCTTTTTACGGAGAAAAAGGTGTATTGGCTTTGTTTAGCGATTCAACAAATTCTCATAAACCAGGAATTACTCCAAGTGAGAGTGTCGTTGGTAAAACATTTGATGATTTGTTTATGAAAACAACAGGTAGGGTAATTATGAGCACATTCAGCTCAAATATTCACAGGGTTTACCAAGCAATTGAAAGAGGAATTAAATATGGCAGGAAAGTATGTATTATTGGAAGGAGTATGGAGCAAAATTTAAATGTAGCAATGGATCTTGGATATATTAAACTACCAAGAGATATATTTATAGACCCATATGAATTGGGAAAATACCAGGATAATGAAATACTTATAGTTACAACCGGCTCCCAAGGTGAGAGTATGAGTGCACTTTATAGAATGGCAATTGATGAACATAGACATGTTAAAATAAAAGAAGGGGACCAGATTATTATCAGCGCAAAAGCAATTCCCGGTAATGAACCAACAGTTTCCCAACTTATAAATTTTTTGATGAAAAAGGGTGCAAAAGTTGCTTATCAACAATTTAGCGAAATACATGTCAGCGGACATGCCTCTCAAGAAGAGCAGAAATTAATGCTAAGACTTGTTAAACCGAAATATTTTTTCCCTGTTCATGGTGAATATAACCATCTAATGAAACACAAAGAAACTGCAATGAGTGTTGGAATTCCTGAAGAAAATATTTTTGTTATGGAAGATGGGGAACAGTGGGAAATAACACCTAAAAGAATTAAAAAAATGAAAAATGTTCAAACAGGAAAAATTTATATAGACAATCAAATAAATGAACAAATAGAAAATGATGTTGTTATAGATAGGCAAAAATTGGCCAATGAAGGTATTATTATGATTGTTGCGCAGATAGATAAGAAAAACAAAAAATTAATTTCACGTCCAAGGGTTTCCACATTTGGTATTATTGCGGATAAAGAGGATAAAGCATTTGCAAAAGAGATGGAAGATTTATTAATTAATTATATAGACCATGCAAAAGATTATGTTTATGAAAAAAACAGAATTTTTGAAAACGAGCTTAGAAATGTAATTAGAAAGCACGTATTCAGAAGAACAAAAAAATATCCTACTATCGTTCCGGTGGTCTATTTTATTTGATTTTATAATATCTAAAAACTTTTCTCTCTTTTTAATTTTTAAACTTTCCTTAAAATTTGATATAATTAATATAAAAAGGAGAAGTTTATGTCCAAAGATAAAAAAATAACATATCCTTGTATGTGGGGGTTTAGAATTATAGGCGAAGATAAAGAAAAAATGAGAGCTGCCGTTAGGGAATGTATAGATAATCAGGAATGCAAAATAGAAGACAATAATTCTCACGGCAAATATCATTCACAAAAATTTGAGGCATACTGCACAAGCGAGGAAGAGAGGAATGAGTTTTTTAAAAGACTGCAAAAACATAAGGATATTAAGTTTGTGTTATAATAAATAAAAGCTACAAAAAAGGAAAACAATGACATTAAATACGCCAATTGATATGCATTTACATTTAAGAGAAGGTGAAATGCTTAAAAATGTTTTACCATGGAGTGAAAAACAGTTTGCTGCGGCTGTAATTATGCCAAACCTTTTGCCACCTGTAGATAATAAAAAGAGACTTTTGGATTATAAAAATGAAATTTTAGCTAATAGTAAAAATTTTACTCCTTTAATGAATGTTTTTATGAAAGAATATAGTGAAAGTGAATTAAAAGAATTGAAAGACGAAATTTTTGCTATAAAATTATATCCAGCAGGAATTACAACAAATTCTGAGAGTGGAGTTAAATCGCTTGAGAAAATTTATCCAGTTTTGGAGATGATGAGCGAATTTGATATTCCTCTTAGTGTGCATGGAGAAACAAGTGGTTTTGTGCTTGATAGAGAGAGGGAATTTATTGATATTTATAAAAAACTGGCAACTGATTTTCCAAAACTCAAAATTATAATGGAACATATAGGAACTGCTGAAATGCTTACTTTGCTTGATGAATATGAAAATTTATATGCAACTGTTACACTTCACCATTTATTGCTAACACTTGATGAGGTAGTAGGTGGAATGTTAAATCCTCATTATTTTTGCAAACCTTTAATAAAAACCCCAAAAGACAGAAATGAAATTCAAAAATTTGTAAAAAAAGGACATAAAAAGATAATGTTTGGAAGTGATTCAGCACCTCATTCAATTAAAAATAAGTTAAAAGGATCTGCAGGTATTTTTTCTGCACCTGTTATACTTCCGGCTCTTGCTGAATTTTTTGAAGGAGATTTTGATACTTTGCAAAAATTTATTAGTGATAACGCAAGGGAAAATTTTAATATTAACATTCCTGAAAAAAAAGTAAAATTGATAGAAGAAGAGTGGATTGCACCTTATATTGTAGGAGATGTAAAACCTATGTTTGCAGGGAAAAAATTTAAATTTAAGGTTTTGTAAATTCCCTTCTTTTCTTTATTCTCTTTAATTTAAGACAAAATTTATTGTTATTTTCTTAAGGCTATTATAAGTAAAAAGCAGTAAAATTTTAATAATGAATTCTACTTCAGGAGAAAGTTAATGAAACAGGTTATTAAAAGAGACGGGACACTGCAAGATTATTTTCCGTATAAAATAGAAGATGCAATAAAAAAAGCGTTTGATGCCACAAATGTTGAATATGACAGCAATGTTTTTATAGAGGTAATTGAAGCTATAAAAGATATTAAAACTCCTGAGGTTGAATATATACAGGATTTAATAGAAAAATCTCTTTATAAACATGGATATTTTGATGTAATGAAAAATTTTATGCTTTATCGGCATTTGCATAAACTTCAAAGAGAAAATTTGCTTGATAAAGAAGCTACATATATAAACTGTAACACTACAATTGAAGAATATATCAACAAAGAAGACTGGAGAATTAATGCAAACTCAAACACCGGTTATTCACATGCGGGCTTAATCAACAATACTGCAGGAAAAGTAATAGCAAATTACTGGCTTGATAAAATCTATTCAAAAGAAGAAGGAAGATCTCATAGAGATGGTGATTATCATATACATGATCTTGATTGTTTAAGCGGATACTGTGCTGGATGGTCTCTTAGAAATCTTTTAAATGAAGGATTTAACGGAGTAAGGGGCAGGGTGGAAGCCAAAGCTCCAAACCATTTCAGAAGCGCATTAGGTCAGATGGCAAATTTCCTAGGAATACTTCAAAGCGAATGGGCAGGGGCTCAGGCATTTAGCAGTTTTGATACGTATCTTGCTCCTTATGTTTTTAAGGATAATTTAACTTATAATGAAATAAAAGAGGCAATTGAGAGTTTTGTATATAACTTAAACGTTCCAGCACGTTGGGGACAGAGCCCTTTTACAAATATTACCCTTGATTTTACAGTTCCAGATGATTTGAAAAATCAGATTCCTACAAGAAATAATAGACATTTATTTGAAGGCATAGAAGATGAAGAACTTCTCAAAAAACTTCAAAAAAGAAATCCGAAAATAAAAAAATTAACAGATGCTACATATAAAGATTTTGAGCCTGAAATGCAGGAAATTATAAAAGCTTTTTATGAAGTTATGACAAAAGGCGATTCGATAGGCCAGCCTTTTACATTTCCTATTCCTACAGTAAATATCACAGAGGATTTTAATTGGGATTCTGAAGCGGCACAGGCTCTTTGGGAAAATACGGCAAAAATAGGAAGCAGTTATTTTCAAAATTTTATAGGAAGTCAGTATATAATAGATGAAAATGGAAATAAAATTAGAAATCCTAATGCCTATGAGCCGGGTGCTGTAAGGAGTATGTGTTGCAGGCTTCAATTAGACCTTAGAGAACTTAAAAAAAGAGGCGGAGGACTTTTTGGAAGTGCAGAAATGACTGGAAGTATAGGAGTGGTTACTATAAATATGGCAAGACTTGGATATCTTTATAAAGGAGATAAAGAGGCTCTGCTTGAAAAACTCGAATATTTAATGAATTTGGCTAAATCTACCTTGGAGAAAAAAAGAAAATTTATTCAAACTATGTATGACAGGGGGCTTTATCCTTATACGAAAAGATATTTGCCAGGATTTAACAACCATTTTTCTACCATAGGTGTAAATGGTATGAATGAAATGATTAGGAATTTTACAAGTGATAAAGAAAATATTGCGAGTAAATGGGGGATTGAATTTGCAAAAGAAATTTTGGAGTTTATGAGAAAAAAACTTATTGAATTTCAAGAAGAAACAGGGAATTTGTATAATTTAGAAGCAACTCCGGCTGAAGGAACTACATACAGGTTTGCAAAAGAAGATAAAAAAAGATTTCCAAATATTATTCAAGCAGGTTTTCCTGATGCTCCATATTATACAAATTCATCTCAATTGCCTGTTGATTGGACAGATGATCCGTTTGAAGCACTTTCATTGCAGGATGAATTACAGACACTTTATACTGGTGGGACAGTTTTGCATTTGTATATGAGTGAGAAATTAAGTTCACCAGAAGCGGCTAAAAATTTGGTAAAAAAAGCAATTACCAATTTCAGATTGCCTTATATTTCAATTACTCCTGTATTTAGTGTATGTCCAAAACACGGATATATTGCAGGTGAACATGAATATTGCCCTTATTGTGATGCAGAACTTTTGGAAAAAATAGAAAAAGGCGAATGGAAAATATAATTAAAGGAGAAAAAATGGAAATTAAAGAATTAAGCAAAAAAGAACTTTTAGAAAAACTTAAAGAAAAAAGACAAAAATGTATGGTTTATACAAGAGTTATGGGATATCACAGGCCTGTTGAGAGTTTTAATATTGGCAAAAAATCGGAGCATAAGCAAAGAAAACATTTTAAAGAATGTTAGGAATATACTCTTTCCAAAAATTTTCCTCTCTTGATTTTCCAAATAGACTTGCTGCTATTGTTTGGTTTAGTGGCTGTAATATGAGGTGTCAATACTGCTATAATAAAGATGTTGTGTTTGGTGAAAAAAATATTGAAGAAGATGAATTTTTGGATTTTTTAAAAAAAAGGATAGGACTACTTGATGGAGTTAGTTTTACTGGTGGATGTCCTACAATGTATCCGAATCTGATAAATTTTGCCAAAAAAATAAAAAATATGGGATTTGAAATAAAGCTTGATACTAATGGGATAAATTTTAAAGTTATAAAAGAAATGGTTGAAAAAAAATTAGTAGATTATATTGCACTTGATTTTAAAGCTCCAAAAGAGAAGTTTTACGAAATAACCAAAAACAAACACTATGAAAATTTTGAAAAAACGCTTGATTTTTTGATTGATTCTGATGTGGAATTTGAGGTTAGAACAACAGTTCATACAAATTTATTGGATGAGAAAGACATAAATGAAATAATTGATATTTTAGTGGATAAAGGTTATAAAGGAACTTATTATATTCAAAATTTTTTTGAAACTAATAAAGAAACTATTGGAAATCTACCTCCTCAAAAAATAAAACTTGATATTTCAAAGATAAATAAAAAAATCCCTGTTGAATTTAGGAATTTTTAAAGTTAAATTGATGTTATTTGATAATTTGGTAAATGATTATGAAGAGTGGTTTGAAAAACATTCTGATATTTATAAAGAAGAGATAAAAACTTTAAAAGCTCTTTTGCCAACAGGAAAAGGCTTAGAAGTTGGAGTTGGGACAGGGAGGTTTGCCGCTCCTCTTAGAATAAAGAAAGGAATTGAACCAAGTAAAAAAATGGCTGAAGTTGCCAGAAAAAG
>CAZIBT010000056.1:0-6055 GCA_964537435.1 uncultured Nautiliales bacterium
TCAAATAGGAATTTTTAACAAACTCAAATTTTTTCAAATCTTTGCAATTTTCAAAAAAAGAATTAAATTTAGCTATTTTTCTTTTTAATTTGGCGTTTTCATTTTGAAGATTTTTTATTTTTTCCGCTTGATTAATAAATAAAGAAATTTTTTCATCTATCATATTTATATTATAAAATAGAATTTTTTTACTAAAATTAAAAAAATCCAAAATTTCAGATTTAACAAAAGGAATAGATACGAACAAAACAAAAAGAAAAGAAAAAATTAATATATATTTTTTATTCATCTATGCTTGAAAGTAAATCAATCTGAGTAAGAGCCATTCCGGTTCCTTTTGCAACCGCTAAAAGAGGCTCTTCTGCAATATACACAGGAAGAGATACCAAATCACTGAAATATTTATCAAGTCCTCTTAAAAGCGCACCTCCACCTGTTAAAACAATTCCGTTTTCTACAATATCACCCGCTAAATCAGCTGGAGTTTCTTCCAAAACTTCTTTGAGAGCTTCACCTAATTCCCTAATAGGCTCTTTTAAAGCTTCTCTAACATCTTCGCTTGTAACGGTAATGGTTTCAAGAAGCCCAGAAATTCTATTTTTTCCTTTAACAAGCATTTTAAGCTCTTTTTCAAGCTTAACTGCACTCCCTATTTCTATTTTTATTTCTTCTGCTGTTCTTTCACCTATTACAAGATTATATTTTTTATTTATATAATCGACTATCGATTTATCAAATTTATCACCTGCAACCCGCACAGACTTGCTTACAACAAGTCCCCCAAGTGATATAACTCCAATCTCAGTTGTTCCTCCTCCGATATCTATTACCATACTTCCCTGAGGATCTTTAATCGGAAGTCCTGCACCAATCGCCGCAGCCATAGGCTCTTCAATTAAATATACTTCTCTTGCCCCTGCACTCATTGCAGATTCTTTAACGGCTTTTCTTTCAACTTGGGTTAGACCGTATGGCACACATATCACAATTCTAGGTCTTATTAAAGATTTTCTGTTATGAACTTTTTGAATAAAATACCTTATCATCTCTTCAGTAACACTAAAATCGGCAATAACTCCGTTTTTCATAGGTCTTATAGCCACAATATCTTTTGGAGTTTTTCCTATCATCTCTTTTGCTTCTTTTCCTACAGCCAACACTTTTTGTTTATGATGACTTTCTTTAATAGCAACAACACTAGGCTCATTAATCACTATACCTTTTCCTTTTATACTAACAAGTGTATTTGCGGTTCCTAGGTCTATTGCCAAATCACTGCTAAAAAGCCCAAGTAATTTATTTAGCATTTTTATCCTTTTTTATTAATATAGGCTCAGATTTTTTTTCTATAACATCTTTTGTTGTTACAATTTTATAACCTCTATATTCAGGAAGATTAAACATTATATCAACCATTGCATCTTCAAGTATTGCTCTAAGTCCTCTTGCACCAGTTCCTCTTTTAATAGCCAGATTGGCAATTGATTCAAGTGCTTCTTTTTCAAACTCCAATTCAACATCATCAAGAGCAAAAAGAGCTTTATATTGTTTGATTAAAGCATCTTTTGGTTCAGTTAAAACTTTTATCAAATCATCTTTTCCAAGTTCTTTAAGAGTAGCGATTACCGGTAATCTTCCTACAAGTTCAGGAATAAGACCGTATTTAATCAAATCCTCAGGCTCTACTAAAGAATAAATATCATCTTTGCTAAGTTTTTCTTTTGGTTTTCCTAAAAAGCCCATTGTCGAGCCTTCTAGTCTTTTTTGAATAATTTCCTCAAGTCCTTCAAAAGCTCCTCCACATATAAATAAAATATTGGTGGTATCTATTTGCAAAAATTCCTGATGAGGATGTTTTCTACCGCCTTGAGGAGGAACATTAACCAAACTTCCTTCTATTATTTTAAGTAATGCTTGTTGCACTCCCTCACCGCTTACATCTCTAGTAATAGAAGGATTTTCGCTTTTTCTGCCTATTTTATCTATTTCATCTATAAAAATTATACCTCTTTGTGTCTTTTCCAAATCCCCATCTGCCGCTTGATAAAGTTTAACCAATACATTTTCCACATCCTCACCAACATATCCAGCTTCAGTTAGAGATGTTGCATCAGCAATTGCTAAAGGAACATCCAAAAGTTTTGCAAGTGTTCTTGCTATAAGTGTTTTACCGCTTCCAGTGGGACCTATCATCAAAATATTGGATTTTTGAATTTCAACATCTGTATTTGAACCAAAAAGTATCCTTTTATAATGGTTATATACAGCAACGGAGACTATTTTTTTTGCTCTTTCTTGTCCTATAATATATTCATCAAAATGTTTTTTAATTTCTTTTGGAGAAAGAAGCTTTAAATCTTTTGGAATTTCTTTTTCATTTGCACTTCCCATAATAATCTCATAAGCTGTTAATACACAATTTTTACATATAAATGCTTTATCATCCGGAGCTGCAAGCAAAGGATTTTCCTCTGTTTCCAAACTTCCACAAAAACTACATTTTTCTATCATACGGTATACCCCTTTTTGAATTTAGCACAAACTCAGCTAAATGTTTTACGTATCTGTTTTGAGAGTTTAATAATTGTTCTGCAACTTCTCTAATCGGTTTCCCGCTTTCAAACAATTCTTTATACGCTTTTTTAATAGCGTCTATATCTTTTCTATCTTTAAATCTTCTCCTAAGCCCTGTAAGATTAAGTCCTCTAAGCTTTGCCCTATTTCCTTCTGCTAGGCAATAAGGAGGAATATCCTGGGCAAGTGCGCTTGCTCCCCCTATCATTGCATATTCCCCTATTTTGACAAATTGGTGAATTGGTGTCATTCCTCCTATTACAACATAATCTTCCAAAATAACATGCCCTGCAAGAGTTGCAGCATTTGCCAAAATACAATTATTTCCGATTATTACATCATGAGCAACATGCACATATCCCATTAAAAGATTGTTATCTCCTATTTTAGTAACCCCACCTCCACCTTCAGTGCCAGGATTAATTAGAGTAAATTCTCTGATTTTATTATTATTTCCTATAATAAGCTTTGTTTTTTCTCCATGGTATTTCAAATCCTGCGGAATTGAACCAACAACAGCATGAGAGAAAATATGATTGTTATCTCCTATCTCGGTATATCCGGTAATTATTGCATAAGATTCGATTATACAATTATCCCCTATTACCACATTTTCATCAATAATTGCACCTTCACCTATTTTACAATTTTTACCAACTTTTCCTTTTATATTTTTCATTTTTAATTTTCCATTTTCAATTTATTTATCCATAATCATAGCTTTAAGCTCAGCCTCAGCCACAAGTTCCTCATCAACATATGCTTTTGCTCCAAGTTGCCAGATTTTACCTCTATGTTTTATGGTTTTAACTTTATATACAAGTTTATCTCCAGGTTTCACTGGTTTTCTAAATTTCGCTTTATCAATACTCATAAAATATACAACTTTTTCTTTTAAATGTTCTTTATCCAAAATAGTAAAAGGCAAAATAGCACCTGTTTGCGCCATCCCCTCAATGATCAAAACTCCGGGATATATTGGATGTCCTGGAAAATGCCCTTGAAAAACGGCATTTGTTATGGAAATATTAAGATATCCTTCGACTTCTTCCCCTGCTTTGATATCAGTAATTCTATCTACTAATAAAAAAGGATACCTATGTGGAAGCATTTCTTGAATTTCTTGAATATCAAACACCATTATTTTCCTTTTTTTTAAAATTTTATCAAATTTTCTTTATTATCTGGATAAATTTTTGCCTCAATTTCTATATCGTATCTGATATGTTCAAATTTCTCCAAAACAATAATTGGTGAAAGATTATATTTTGTATTTGTAATTTTTTCCCTAAAGCTTAGTTCCTCCTCAATACTTAAAGGCTTTTGATAAACTTCTTTGATATTTTTATATTTTTTGTTTAAAAATTCATTAACTTTCGAAAGTTTTACAAAAATAACCTGAGCCCTATTGGAATATCCGATACCATCTTTTTCAAATTCAATTCTCACTCTTTGAGATCTATTTAAATATGAATAAAAAAGCACATAATTTTCAATTGTTTTTAATGTTCCATTTTCCATTTTACATTTTACATTAGCTCTAAGAAGTCGATAATTTAAAAAATTTTCTTTTACAATCTTATATTTAATTCCTTTTTTTTCTAAATTAAGTCTGTTTTTATAAAAACCAAGTTTTTCCTCTATACTAGCCGGAAGTATTTGATAAGGATAAGGAGAAATTAGCTCATCAATTATTTCCTGACTATTCTTTTGTTGCCAAAGACCATATAAACACCCGCAATAATCCTGCCTATATAATTGATTTGTTTTTGCATATTCTTGTTGAGCTTGTGTTCCGCCTTTTTTTTTATAATCAACATCTATAAATTCAACACCATATTTTCTTTTTATAACCTTTCCAATTGCTTCTAATTGTTCGTGTGATTTCATAGGAGAGAGTAGAAGCGAAGTTGTTACTTTATTATCTCCTTTTTGCTGAGCAAATCTTGCAGCTTCTTCTAAAGAAAAGTCAAAACAAATTGAACATCTACTACCCTTTTCAGGCTCTTTTTCTTTACCCTTAACCGCTTTTAGCCAACCTTCATAATTATACTCCCCTTCAATATATTCAATACCAAGTTTTTGACAGATTCTTTTTGTATCAAGACTTCTTAATTTAAATTCTAAATAAGGATGAATATTTGGATCATAAAAAAATCCTATTATTTTTTCATCTGGATAATTTTCTTTAAGACGTTTTAAAAAATAACCTGCATCCACACTGCAGCAAAGATGAACAATCAAATTAAATCCTTTATTACCTCTACTAACTTTTTTACACTAACTTACCTGCGGACAAGAAAGCTCAACATAAATCATAAACGCATCTCCTTCTTCATTTACAAAAAATCTGTGTTTTTTACAAAAATTGGCATTCATATAATTTGCTAATTTCAACGCTTCAAATTCAGCTTCTTTTTTATCTTTAAAAGTTTTAGGAAATTCAAGTCCGCTTTTTTTTACACATCCACATCTTTTTTCTATATCTATTTTATACATTTTACTCCTTTAAGATAATTTTTATCTGAAATATATCAAAATTTTTTGTTTTTTAAAAATTTTTTTGTTATATTTAGCTCAAAAAAGGATAACAATGATAAAAAAAGAGATGATGGCGTTGGTTGGAGGATGCACGAGTGAAGGAGTTAAAATATTGATTCCTGAAAGTCTAAAAAATGAATTTAAAAAAATCATTATAACTAAATTTGACATTCATACAAATGATGATAGCGATAATTATGATTTAATAATTGAAGAAAACCCAAGCGATATTATTGAAATTTACGAAAAATTAAACGATAAAGGGATTTATATTACAACACCTAAAAGTCTTACTGATAGAGAGCTTTTTTCTAATCTTAGCAAACTTTTTTGGATTGTAATGCCTTTTTATTATTTAGATGAAAATTTAAATGCAAAACCTCTTGTATTTGCAAGTAAAAAATTTCATCCTCAAGCTGATATTATAAGACACAGAAGCGATTTTGTAGAAAACACTAAATATTATACAACAGATGTGCATTATGGAAGCTTTATTTTACCAAAATATATTTTTGAAGAAATAAAAGACGTGATAAAAGTGTAAATGAGTGAATGGGTTAATGAGTAAATATGAAAAATTTAAAAATGCAATAGTGCTAACTGGGGGCATCGGAACAGGGAAAAGCACTGTTGCATCTTTACTTAAACTTTATGGCTATAAAATAATTGATGCCGACGCAATCAGCAAAAAAGTCTTTGAAAAGAAAAAAGATAAAATAAAAGAAATTTTTGGCACAAATGATAGAAAAAAACTTAGAGAAATAGTTTTTAATAATAAAGAAAAGCTTAAAATCTTAGAAGATTTAATTTTACCTGGTGTTAAAAAAGAGGTCCTAAAACAAGCTAAAAATTTAGAAAAAGATGGAGTGCCTTATTTTGTAGATTTACCGCTTTACTTTGAAAAACAAAATTATGATGAATTTGATAAAGTTTTAGTAGT
>CAZIBT010000057.1:0-5815 GCA_964537435.1 uncultured Nautiliales bacterium
CCATAAAATTCTTTAGTAAAATATTTCTCTATATTTATTCCATATATTTTAAAATTCTTGTATTTTTCAGATAAAAAATAAATAGCTCTTTCAAGCTCTGGTGATTTTATACCGTGTTTTATACTCATTAAAGCTTCAACAAATGCTCCTAAATGATCTGCAATTTTAATTAAAGAACCGTCAATTCCTATTTTTTCTTTAAAATCATCGTCAATATTTTTTATTATTTTATAAGAATTATTTTTTATTATTTTATTAGCAAATTCATCCGTTAAAAGCATTTTAAGTTCATTTTTCAAATTTTTTGGCAAAAGTGGCAAAATTTTCTCTTCAATAAGCATATTTTCGTAATTTTTGAGTATTTTATCAAGTCCTTTAACCCCTTGTTTTACAGGAGTTATAATATCTCTAGTAAGGGCTTCTGGCAAATCATGAAAAAGAGCGGTAAAAAAGTTATAATAACATTTTTTATCATTACCTCCATATTCTTTTGTAAGAAAATAACTCATAACGGCAACAAAAAGCATATGCCCCAATACACTTGTTTCTGGGACTCTTGGAGTATTCGCCCATCTTTTTTGAAATCTGAGATTACCGCAAAGTGATATAAAATCGTAACTTTTTCTTTTAAGATTAAGTATTCTTACACCTTCTAAATCATAATAATCTTCAAGTTCGTTTTCAATATCTTTTTTTATTTCATTAATACCAAAAGTATCTTTTGCAAAATTATAAATAAATTCAAACTCCCATTTTGTAGACAAATAACTTGAAGCGGAAATTATTCTTTTTTCCAAACATTCGGTATTGTTATATAAATTAACATAATATTCCAACTCTTCATTAATTATGCCTTTTAAATTGCTAAAGACAAACTCATCTACTTCTTTTCCTTTTTTCTTTCTTAAAAAATAATAAACAGGCGATTTAAGATCAGTTAACACGGCTCTATATAAAAGTCCGGCAATACCAAAATTTATCAATTTTATAAAATCAACTTCTTTTTCATAATGGGCTATTAAATAAGCAATTATCATCCTATGTGCTTGTTTATCAAGCTCCATTAATTTAAAAGGACGTGGAATATCGTTCCATCTCTCAATTGAAGCTGTTGTGAAAATAAGTTTAATTAAGTTTGCATTCATTTTAGCTCCTTTGCTTATGATATAATTTTAACTAAAAAAAGGATTTTAATGAAACTTTGGGGAGGTAGATTTTCCAAACAGGCTGCTAAAATTCTTGATGAATTTAATGCATCCCTTCCATTTGATAAAGAATTATATATAGAAGACATAGAAGGTTCGATTGTTCATTCAGCAATGCTTGCAAAACAAGAAATTATAAGCGAAAATGAAGCAAAAAAAATTAAAGAAGGTTTACTTGAAATAAAAAAAGAGATTGAAGAAGGTAAATTTAAATGGGATATAAGAGATGAAGATATACATATGGCGATTGAAAAAAGACTTATAGAATTAATCGGTAATATTGGCAAAAAACTACATACTGCAAGAAGCAGAAATGATCAAGTTGCGGTTGATTTTAGAAGATGGGTTTTAAAAAGAAATTTAGAATTTGCCAAAAAAATAAAAGAGCTTATAGAAGTTTTTGTCAATATTGCAAAAGAAAATATTAATACCCTACTTCCAGGTATGACACACCTTCAACACGCCCAGCCTATTAGCTTTGGTTATCATATGTTAGCATATGCAAGTATGTTTAAAAGAGATTTTGAAAGATTTATGGAAAGTTTTGATAGAAATAATATAAATCCTCTAGGATGTGCCGCACTTGCAGGAACTCCTCATAATATTAATAGATTTGAAACAACAAAAGCACTTGGATTTAAAACCCCAAGTATTAATTGTCTTGATACGGTAAGTGATAGGGATTTTGCACTTGAAATTTTATTTAATATTTCAATGCTTATGATGCATGCAAGTAGAATCGCAGAAGAGATGATTATCTGGTCTACAAGCGAATTTGGTTTTATTACATTAAGCGATGAATATTCAACTGGAAGCTCAATTATGCCTCAGAAAAAAAATCCTGATGTCCCAGAACTCATACGTGGGAAAACAGGTAGAGCTTATGGAAATTTAATGGCACTTTTAACTGTTATGAAAGGCCTTCCTTTAGCATACAATAAAGATACCCAAGAAGATAAAGAAGGTGTTTTTGATAGTGTTAAAAATGCACTTATTTCCATTGAAATTTTAAAAGAAACGCTCAAAACTATGAAAATAAATAAGGAAAATATGCTAAAAGCTGCTAAAAAAGGGCATCTCACAGCCACAGATTTAGCAGATTATCTAGTAAAAAAAGGAATTCCTTTCAGAGAAGCACATCATATCACTGGAAAAGCTGTGGCTTTAGCAGAAAATAAAGGAGTTGATTTAAGCGAGATTAGTTTAGATGAGCTTAAAAGTATAGATGAAAGAATAGGAAATGATTTGGATTTAAGTCTTGAAAATTCAATGAACAGCAGAAAAAGTTATGGTGGAACTGCACCTGAGAGAGTAAAAGAGCAAATTGAATATTTCGAAAAATTTTTAAAGGAAAATAATGATTAAAATCAGATATATAGGCGAAAAGAAATATGAAGCTACAAATTCAAAAGAAGTTTTGATAATAGACACTGAAAAATACACTCCTGTAGAAATGTTTATAACAGGTCTTGGAAATTGTTCGCTTTATGATGTAGTGGAAATGGGGAAAAAATATAATATAAAAAATGTGCAAATGGAAATAGAATACAAAAGGAGAGAAACATTTCCCAAAATTTTTACAGAATTTCATTTTATTTATATATTTGAAAGCACTACAGATAATCTAACGGCAAAAAGATGGGTTTTAAGTTCTCTTGAAACTTATTGTTCAACTATAAATACTATTAGGAACACGAGTAAAATTTATTATACTATAATTCACAACGGCGATACTATTGCTTACAAAGAAATGATAATTTCAGGCGAAACAAATACTTCAAATGATGAATTTGAAGATGATGGTTTTGCCTGTGTAGCATGAAATTAAATAATAAAACCCGGGGGGTTTATACAATATAAAATACAAAAAGGATTAAAATGAAAAAAATATTTTTAATATTCTCTGCGGTTTTTGCCTTTTCAATGCCGCAAAATCATATGTTTACAAATGATCCAGGATTAAAGCTTGCTTTTGCCAAAAAATACAAGGCAGCTTTAGCAAATTTTAAGCAAAGATGTAAAAAAAACGACGGATACGCCTGCGGAATGGCCGGTTATTTTTATGAAAAAGGTTTTGGAGATATTAAAGTCAACAATAATTTAGCAATTGAATTTTACAAAAAAGGCTGCAAACTAAACGATGCGGACAGTTGCACTCTTTTGGGATACGAAACATATAAAAAAGGTGATAAAACTAGAGCAAAAGAACTACTTAAAAAAGGTTGCAAACTAGGCAATAAAGACGCTTGCAATTACCTAAGCAAATTTTAGGGTAATCCCGTCTTTTCATAAGCTTCATAAGCCAACCAAAAAAGTTTTGCACCAAAAAGTAAAAACAAAATAGCTGCTAATTTGTTGATAATATTCAATATTTTTTCTTCAAGCTTTATTTTTGATGATATTAAAGCTGCAGTAATAAATGCAAGTGAAATACCAGCAAATAAAAACCCTAGACTTAACATAATATTCTTACTCAAAAAAGGTGTAACAATAACAGCAAAAAAAATCATAGCTTTGGGATTTGATAAATTAAGCAACAATGCTTCTTTGTAAATATTTTTACTTTTTTCGCATTCATTTATATTTAATTTAACACTCTCTTTAAAAGAAAAATAAGCAATTTTGAATAAATATATCCCTCCTAAAAAACCTACAATTAATTGAAAATAAATATTTTTCCCAATACTTCCAAGCCCTATTCCAACAAGTGTCAAATAAACAATATTTCCACTAAGTATTCCAGCTACTGCTTTAAGTGCTTTTTCTTTTCCTTTGCAAAGTCCTTGTTTTATTACATAAAATATATCTGGTCCCGGAGTTAAAGCAGCAATAAATCCAATCGCAGCTAAAATCATATAATCCAACTCGAGCCTTTTTTGTATAATTATACAAAAAGGAAATAAATGAAACCTTTTATTGTAATGGATATAGTAAAAGAAGCACAAAAATTAGATGATATAATCCATCTAGAAATTGGCGAGCCTGATTTATTACCATCTCCAAAAGTAAAAAATGCAACTATAAAAGCCATAAATGAAAATAGATTTTTTTATACAGAAAGTAAAGGTTTAAAAAGTTTAAGGAAAAAAATCGCAAAACATTATAAAGCATTCTATGATATAGAGGTTAATCCTGATAATATAATTATTACCACTGGAACTTCAACTGCTTTTTTAATAGCTTTTTATTTTGCTAAAAAAATAGCATCCCCTACCCCAACATATCCCTGTTATCCCAATTTTGCAGAGCTTGAAAAAAAAGAATTTATCCATATTCCAACATATAACGATTTTAAATTAAATATAAATAATCTGAAAAATTATGATTTTGATACGTTAATGATATCATCTCCCAATAATCCTACAGGAAGCGTTTATAATAAAAAAGAATTAAAAAAAATTTGTAAATTTTGTGAAAAAAACAATAAACTTTTAATAAGTGATGAGCTTTATCACGGACTTGTTTATAACGATGATTATACAACAGCAATTAAATATAATAAAAATGCAATAATAATTAACGGGTTTAGCAAATTTTTCTGTATGCCAGGATTTAGGATTGGATGGATTATTCTACCTGATAAGTTGGTAAGAAAAGCTGAAATAATTGCTCAAAATATCTTAATATCCGCCCCTACTCTCTCCCAATATGCTGCACTTGAAGCTTTTGATTACAAATATTTACAAAAAATAAAAAAAGAATTTCAAAAAAGGAAAGATTTTCTTTATGAAAATTTGAAAGATGTTTTTAAAATAACAAATCCCGAAGGTGCATTTTATTTGTGGTGTGATATAAGCAGATATTCGAATAATTCACTTGAATTTGCAAATGAGCTGCTTTATAAAGCAAAAGTTGCAGTTACTCCGGGAGATGATTTTGGGAAATATCCAAATTTTATACGTATTGCATATACAAAAAATATTAATGAACTTGAAATAGCTATAAAAAGAATAAAAAAATTCTTAAAAAGCTATTGTTAAAATTAAATTAATTGTGTATAATTTCAGTGCGTTACGTGTTAAGTAGGGACACGCAAGCCGAACGGACGTAACGTAATAGTATATTAAGGAGACACAATGAAAAAAATCGTAGCTCTTATGGCAATTTTCGCAGCATTTGCATTCGCAGCTGATGGAGATACAATGATTAAAGCTTACAGCGTTGTAGCAGCTGTTGTAGGTTTAGGTTTAGCAGCGCTTGGTGGTGCAATCGGTATGGGACACGCTTCAGCTGCAACAATAGCTGGAACTGCAAGAAACCCTGGTATGGGTGGTAAACTTATGGGGACAATGTTCATTGCACTTGCAATGATCGAAGCGCAAGTTATTTACGCATTAGTTCTTGCTCTTATCGCACTTTACGCTAATCCATTCTTAGGATAATTTTTTATCCTTCTTCTTTTTTATTTATATTAATTAATCTCTGATACTTTTTGTGTCTAATAAAGATTATTATCCCCTATTTCATAAAGTAAATGATTAAAGTGAATTAATCATATTTTATTTTTTTGGTAGTATTAAATTTTTGCATTCTTGTTTAACTTATTTAATCAAAACCTTTTTATAAAACACTTTATTTTTAATTGTTTTTTTGATAAAATTTTATTTACT
>CAZIBT010000058.1:0-5710 GCA_964537435.1 uncultured Nautiliales bacterium
GTGATAAAATTTATCATATAAAACTGGTTTTTGTGTTAATTCAATCAGTTCATTTATCTTTTTATTTAAATTTTCCCTGATATATTTATACAAAAGATATAAAACAATCACATCCCCTAGCGCATCGTGAGCATTTATTTCAATATTATATTTTTTGCAGATTTCTTTTTCTTGTTTATATAAGCCTAGTGCGTATCTGTTATATTGTAATGAAAATTTTCCTTCAGGATTAAGATGTCTTATAACTCTGTTTGTATCTACGAGTTTGAAAAAGCTGTTAAAACCTTCTTTTTTAAGCATATCCAAATCAAAAGGTGCATTGTGAATAACAATTAAATTTTGAGGTGAATTAAGCTCTTTTAATCTTTTAAAAGATTTTGTATGTCTGATTTTTGGGGCATTTTGAACCATTTCAGGTGTAATATGATGAACCGCCATTGCCTCGAATTTTATATCTACATCAGGTTGGACAAGTTCGTTATAAATTTCCTCTATTTCAAAATTTTCATCTACAACCAAATAACTTAATTGACAAATTCTATCTTCTTCTTTATTTCCGGTTGTTTCCGTATCAAGTATTATTGTTTTCATTTTTTTTCCTTAATAAATGGTATTTTTATAATATAGCCTTCAGATTTATTTAATATTTCAAAATATTTTGAATCTATTATTTTATTTGATGGGCATTTTATTTCTATGTTAATAATAGGGTATTTCTTTTCTTTAGTTTTAATGTATTCTCCGAGATTTAATTTTGTGTAAATTTCTATTTTATTTTGTTTTTCAAAAATATCTAATAGCAAACGCAAAAGTTCTTTTTTATTTATATAAATTTCATTTAAAGAAAAATCGGGATATATTTTAAATGTTGTGTTTTGTTTTAGAGTAATATATTCAATAGCTAAATTAATAAGTTTTAAAAGATCTGTTTTTTCAAGATTTTCAATTGAAATATTATTTTTTTCTGTATTAATAAAAAATCTTATACCAATAAGTTCATCCGTTTTATATCCTATTGAATATCCTTTGAATATGAAATCAGAAAATTTTATTTCTTTGAAAAGAGTTTTGATTTTTGTATTTTGCGGAGCGTTTTGAATTGCAAAATGAAAGATATCTTTTATATTAACATAAGATAGAAATATTTCAGCTTCTTGGTTGCAATATTTTATATTCCCTTTATTATCAAAAAAAATAACAGGATTTATATCGTATTCAACAAAAAATTCAAACATTCAGCGCTTTCATTTTTTTTGTCAGAGTTACTCTGTTTAATTTAAGGTGTTCTGAAATTTTTAGTTTGCTTTTATATTTTTTTTTCATAGCATTAAAAAGAGTTTTTTCAAAATTTTTTAATTCTTCTTCATAAGTAGAATGATTTTTTACATAATAATTTTCAAGCTCTTTTAATATCTCTTTTTTGTCTTTTTCAAATAAAAGATTTTTATAAATTTGTCTTTTTAAAGAATTCAAATTTTCGCTTATATCCGGATTAATTATATCTATTTTTTTTTCAATTTTCAGATCTTTTTTAGCTTTTTTTATAAAATATTCACTAAAATATTCTATATCTTCAGGATGTTCTTTAAGAGGTTTTAATTCAATATCAAGATCGAAATATTTTGTAAAAATTGTTTTATCTAAAGGTTTTATGCCGGTTGCTATTAAAAGAGAATAATTTTGCTGAAAATTTGTCAATTGATCAAAATTTTCTATTATTACAGGATTTATTGTCATTTTTTCAGGATTAATAATAGCATGTGGAGAGATATATTTTGCCAAAAAAGTTTTGCCAACTCCTCTCTCACCCCAAATATAGACATTAAGTTTTAATTCTTTTGCCATATCGGCAATGGTTTTTATTTTTTTTAAATATTTTGATTTTGCAAAAAACATATACACCTTTTTGATATGAATTATAACAAAAAGGATTAAAAATTAAATCCTTTTTCTCTATGTTCTGTAGCATCTAGTCCTTCAATTTCAGCTTCTTCACTAACTCTTGCACCACCAGTGATAAGTGATGAAATTTTAAGAACTATTGCTGTCATAATAACTGTAAATGTTATTGTTACAATTACCGATTCGATTTGGACCCATATTTGTCCAAGTCTATCTCCATGTTTTAAAGGACCATCCCATGCCAAAGATTGCAAAGCAAATATTCCTGTTGCAATTGCTCCCCATAATCCTGCTAAGAAATGAACTCCAAATGCATCAAGA
This sequence comes from uncultured Nautiliales bacterium, assembly GCA_964537435.1. Lineage (GTDB taxonomy): Bacteria > Campylobacterota > Campylobacteria > Campylobacterales > Nautiliaceae > JALTBU01. The sequence continues at coordinate 2,224 of CAZIBT010000058.1, forward strand.
GAATCATCGTATTTGAATATTTTTTTAAGAACTGTTACTCCAAAAAATCCAACTAAACTTCCTCCAATTCCAATAATTAATGCTCCAACTACTCCTACAAAACCTGCTGCCGGAGTAATTGCTACAAGTCCAGCTACAGCTCCAGAGGCTGCTCCAAGAAGTGTTGGTCTTTTAAATTTAATATAATCTAGGATTATCCAGGTAAGTGCTGCGCTTGCAGCTGCAAAGTTTGTCATTAAAAAGGCACTTCCAGCCACATTATCAGCTGCAAATTCGCTTCCGGCATTAAAGCCAAACCATCCAAACCATAAAAGTGCTGCTCCAAGTGCCGTTAATATAATACTGCTTGGTAACATTTGGGTTTTTGGATAACCTTTTCTTTTTCCTATCATAATAGCTGCAATAAGACCTGCTAAACCGCCATTCATATGAACAACTGTTCCACCAGCAAAATCAAGCGCACCTTTATTCATTAAAAAACCTCCCCCCCATACCATATGAGCAATAGGAGCATAAACAAACGTAAGCCATAAAATTACAAAGACAAGCCAAGTTGAAAATTTAGTTCTTTCGATAATACTCCCACTAGCTATTGCAACAGTTATTGCCGCAAAGGTTCCTTGAAAAGCTACAAATACAAAACTCGGATATCCGCTACTTTGAAGATTTGTATAATTTATTCCATTTAGAAAAACGTTTTTCAAATTTCCTATAATTCCTGCGATATCACCACTAAAAGCCAAAGAGTAACCCCATAATACCCAAACAACCGTTCCTAATGCATAAGCACTAAATACCATCATATATGTATTAAGTGCATTTTTTGCTCTTGTCATTCCTGCATAAAAAAGAGCAAGTCCTGCTGGTGTCATAAGCATAACAAGAGCTGTTGCTATCATCATCCATGAAGTATTTCCACTATTAAGTTTTGGCGTATTGGCAAATGCAAAACTTGCAAAAGTAAGTAATGATAAAATTCTAAACAGCATCTTTTCCCCTTTCTCCTGTTCTTATTCTTATGGCATCTTCAACAGGTAATATAAAAATTTTTCCATCTCCTATTTTTCCGGTTTTGGCATGTTCAGTAATAATTTCCACTGTTTTTTCAACGAATTCGTCATTTACGAAGATTTCAAGTTTTACTTTTGGTAAAAAATCAACAACATATTCAGCACCTCTATAAAGTTCTGTATGCCCGTGCTGTCTACCGTGCCCTTTAACTTCGCTAACTGTAATTCCTGTAATTTCTGATTCAACTAGAGCCTCTTTTACTTCATCGAGTTTGAAAGGTTTAATAATTGCTTCAATTTTTTTCATTTTTACTCCTTTTGATTTTATAATGAAATTATAAATCAGATTTTAAAAAAAACATTTTTATTTTTGTATAAATTTTAATCAATTTATGATTAAATAATAATCAAAATTATTAAAGATTAATTTTATCTTTTTTTGACTTTTTTAATTTTGTATGATAAAATCAAAGAAAAAAGGAGTGTATATGCTTGCGCCTAAAAGAGCAGATGTGGATATGACAAGTGAAGAATTTAAAAAAGAAGAAGAAAAAACAAAAAAATTTGTTGAAAAAGTAATTAAACAGTTTAACTGGTGTATAAATCCGGATAAAGAGGTTTATGATGCAATAGTTTTAGGACTTACTAGAAACAAATTAATGTATGGTAAAAGATATTGTCCTTGTTTTATTCCAATGGGAGATAAAGATGATAGGATCTGCCCTTGTAAACCGGCAATAGACCATGAAGTAAATGAGGGGTGTTGTCATTGCGGAATATTTTGTAATCCCAATAAATCTGAAGAGGCAAAATGAGTATAAATTATAATGAATTGTTAAACAAAACCCAGATATTAGGGGATGAATTGATAGAACTTTTAAAAGCAAGAGAGGAAGGAAAAGTTGATTTTGAATTGATAGATATTAGAGAACCGTTTGAATATAAAAATTTAAGAATAAAAGGCACTGATAAATTATTACCGATTACAAGATTTCAAATGGATATAGATAAATGGAATGAACTTATAAAACACAAAAAGTTTATAATTTATTGTAGAAGTGGTAACAGAACATCATATCTGCAAAACTTTTTAAAACAAAAATATAATATTGATATTCCCCATTTGACATATGGTATTATTGATTATTCGGGAGAAGTGGAGAGTGGGTAAAAAGAATAATTTCTTTTAAATCAATTGATAAGGATAGAAATGTTACAAAAAGCATATGAAATTGTTCGAAAAAGAGATGAAAGAATAAATAGTTATTTTAAAAAATGTCCTGATGAAATAAGAGCTTTATTTGAAGAGATTTTAAAAACACTTAATTTGGAAATAAACGAAGATAATATTTTAGCCCTTAAAAAGAGATTTTTTCATTTAAGGGAAGATGCTATAATGAATCTTTTAAGAAATGGTAATTTTAGTGAACAAGATATAAAAGAAATTCAACTTGATTTGTATGAGCTTACAAAAAATTTTTGGTTAAAAGAACACGAAAAATTAATTAACGAATTAGCTCCTTTTGTAGGGCCTTTTTATGCGGAAATTTTAAAAGGGGTTCATAAAATCGGAATTGCTTTTTCAAAATGGCAACCTAAATGGATAAAGCATATTATACATACAATAAATGAGGAACTTTCATTTAAATTTGGAGGCGATGAGGCTAAAATTATGGCATATTTATTTGAAAAAGAGCTTATTGATTTTTATGAAGGCGAAACTAGCGATCGTTGTTATTCTGCTCTTATTAAAACACAAAATGGATATGTAAATAAATGTTATTATGATGTTTTTAAAGAAGAGGTTGAAGAAGCTGTTAGAGCAATTGATGAACTTATATTAAATCTTGAAAAACTTGATGATGAATATAAATTTCAGTGGATTTTATATTTTCATTCTATAAAAATGGCTCTATTGGAAAAAAATACAAAAGAGGTTGTTAAAAAATGGGCTGATGTGGATAGAATTTGGATGGATATAAAATCACCCATTCAAATAGGACATCCGCTTGAATATTATGAGGATAAATACAGAAAAGCTGTAGCACTTGAGCTTGATGTAAGAATTAAAAATCCTAATTTAAAGAGTGAAGTTAAAGAAAATATCATAAAAATGTATCAGAAATATTGTAAAGATAAAAATATACTTGAGTTTGGACTTAGAAATATTGAAAGAACCCAGCTTTATATATCAACTCCCGCTCTTTTTTATGGTGCTGAATTTAACGGGCTTTTTTCAGCTCAAGTTGTGCCAAATGATGAAAAAGTATCTTTGGAAAAAGGCAAAAAAATATTTGCATTTGTAGATAAAGTGTATGAAGATATAAAAGCTAGACCTAAAATGCTAATTAGTTATGAAATTTTGGGTAAAGATTTTATGGATAAATTTTATAAAGAGTTAGAAAATAAAGAAAAATTTATAAAAGTTTATGACATTACAACAATAGGCCATGAGTTCGGACATATTTTATGGGTTG
>CAZIBT010000059.1:0-5623 GCA_964537435.1 uncultured Nautiliales bacterium
ATTAATAATTCTTTCAAATAGCATCTTTTTTGTCGCTTTATCATTAAAATCTGATTTATCTATTTCTTTATAATCATTCCATAAAAGATGCTCCAAACTAAGCCTTTTTAGTGGAATTGTAGCATATTTTAAAAATGGATTTAAAAAGAAGTTGAGTTAATAAAGTGAAACAATTGTAAATTTTAGAAAAATAAAGGTGTTAAAAAATAAAAACAAAGAGGAGTTTTAAATAAAAATTATAAATTTTATTCAAGCTTCAATAAATTTTTCGCAGAAATCATATCTTTATCTCCTCTACCTGAGAGATTTACAATTACCAATTTATCTTTTATATCAGGTAATTTTTTAAGATATGCTACTGCGTGAGAGCTTTCAAATGCCGGAATTATCCCTTCCTTTTGAGAAAGCCATACAAATGCATCTATAGCTTCTTTATCAGTTATATAATCATATTTTACATTTCCTTTTTCGAAATGAAAGGCGTGTTCTGGTCCAATTCCCGGATAATCAAGCCCAGCCGAAATGGAATAAGCTTCTAATATCTGTCCATCATCATCTTGCAATAGATAACTCATCTGACCATGCAAAACACCAGGCTTTCCCGCATTAAGACTAGCACCATGTTTTCCACTTTCTATTCCTAAACCTCCTGCTTCAATTCCTATACATTGGACATTCTTTTCTTCCAAAAAATGAGAAAATATTCCTATGGCATTACTGCCCCCTCCTATACACGCTATTACGAAATCTGGTAATTTGTTCTCTTTTGCCAAAATCTGAGCTTTTGCCTCATATCCAATAATTCCCTGAAAATCCCTTACAAGCATAGGGTATGGATGTGGACCGGCTACAGTTCCTATAACATAATAAGTATCTCTTGCATTAGTTACCCAATATCTTATAGCCTCATTCATAGCATCTTTAAGTGTTTTACTTCCGCTTTTAACAGCATGAACTTTTGCTCCTAAAAGCTCCATTCTAAAAACATTTAAAGATTGTCTCTCAACATCTTTTTCACCCATAAATATATCACATTCAAGCCCAAAAAGAGCGGCTGCTGTAGCTGTAGCAACGCCGTGTTGACCGGCACCTGTTTCTGCAATTACCTTTTTTTTGCCCATTTTTTTGGCAAGTAAAACCTGACCTATTGTATTATTTACTTTATGAGCACCAGTGTGGTTTAAATCTTCTCTTTTAAAATAAACCTTGGCTTTTAATTCTTCTGAAATATTCGGTGCAAAATAAAGTCCTGTAGGTCTTCCAATATATTCTTTGTAATAATAATCCATTTCTTTCCAGAATTCTTTATCAAACCTTATTTTTTTATAAAAATCTTCAAGTTCTAAAAGTATAGGCATTAAAGTTTCCGGCACAAACCTGCCCCCAAATTTATCAAAATGACCTCTCTCATCTGGATCAAATATTGGTTTTGGAATATACATTATTTTCCTTTACTTAAAATTTATTAACATAATATTTTTACTCTAATATTTAACTAAACTATCAACTTCAACATTCATTTCTTTAAGTTTTTTAGCCCCATCTAAAAAGGTAAGCTCTATCAAAAAGACCGCAGCCATAATATTTCCGCCAGCCTCTCTTATTAATTTAACTGCTGCTTCGGCTGTCCCGCCAGTTGCTATTAAATCATCTATTAATAAAACTTTTGGATTTTTAACATTCCTAAAAGCATCAATATGAATTTCAATCTCATCAAATCCGTATTCTAGAGCATACTTTTCAGAAATAGTAGTATATGGAAGTTTTCCTTGTTTTCTAACAGGAACAAATCCTTTTTTAATTTTTGCGGCAAGGGCAGCACCAAAAATAAAGCCCCTACTCTCAATCCCGCATACAAAATCAACATTTTTGTATTTAGAAGCTAAAAAATCAATATATTCGCTAAAAATAGGAGTATTTAAAAAAGTTGTAATATCTTTGAAAATTATTCCTTTTTTCGGAAAATCAGGAACATCCCGAATTAAGCTTTTAATTTTATTTTCTAAATTTTCCATTCTCCATTCTCCATTTTATTTATTTAACTTTTTCCAGATATTCTCCTGTTCTTGTATCTATTTTTAATTTATCACCTTCTACAATATGACAAGGAACGGTTACAACGGCTCCAGTTTCAAGTTTAGCCGGTTTTCTACAAGCTCCGCTTCTATCCCTATTGCTAACAGGTTGGGTTTCAACAACTTCAAGTTCAACTGTCATAGGAAGTTCCACACCTATAACTTTACCGTTATGAAACAAAATATCAACCTCCATGCCTTCAAGCAAAAAAGCTTTGGATTCTTCAAAAATTTTTAAATCCACTGGAAGCATTTCATATGTATTCATATCCATAAAATAATAAATATCCCCTTCATTATAAGAATATTGATATTTTTTTCTCTCTAAATTTGGCTCATCTGCTTTATCGCCTGCGTGGAAAGTTTTTTCAATTACTCTACCGTCAATTAAATTTTTAAGCTTTGTTCTAACAAATGCCGCACCTTTTCCCGGTTTTACATGATGGTATTCAATTATTTTATATGGAATTCCATCAAGCTCAATATTAAGATATTTTTTTAAATCACTCATACCATATGCCATTTTTACTCCTTTAAATTACTTTAATTTTTCACTTTTTACTTATATTTCTGCATATCCTACACTAATAGCAGCTTTTAAAGATCTTAAATCATCTAAAACATTATCGCTTATATCATTATCAACTATAATAACCGCCATTGCTTGATTTTCTTTGTTTCTGCCAAGTCTGAAATCCGCAATATTGATATTGTATTTTGCAAGTGTCATTCCAACTTCACCAATTACCCCAGGAACATCTGTATTCTTAAAGAAAATCATTTTACCTTTAGGTTCGAATTCTAAATCAAATCCTTTAAATTCAACAATTCTAGGATAATTTTCAAGCATTGTTCCACTAATAGAATATTCTTCTTCATCAGTTAAAACTTTTAAATTTACAAAATTTTTATAAGTAGGATTTTTAACTTTTCTAGTTTCAAGTTTAATTCCTTTTTCATTTGCTATAAATTCTGCATTTACATAATTTACACTATCGGTTATATTTTTAAGAAGTCCTACAAGTGCAAATGTCATTACGGATTTATTTTCATTTGCTATATCACCGCTTAAATTAACTTTTACTTTTTTTATTGGGGATTTTATAATCTGAGATAAAATATATCCCATTTTTTGAGAAAGTTCCAAATATTTAATAACCCAATCAGGAGTATTGGTAGTATTAATTGGTAGATTAAGCGCATTTGGATAACTGCTTCCCCTAAGAGCTTCAATAATAGCCTCTGCCGCTTGTGTTGCAATCCTCTCTTGAGATTCACGTGTATTTGCTCCAATATGAGGTGTAACAGAAGTGTTTTCAACTTCAAAAAACGGATGTTCTCTTGCTGGTTCTTTTTCAAAAACATCTATTCCAAGCCATCTGATTTTACCTGATTTAAGAGCATCATATACGTCATTTTCATTATAAAGACCTCCCCTTGCACAGTTAATCAATACAACTCCATCTTTCATTTTTTCTATTTCTTTTTTAGTAATCATATTTATTGTTTCCGGAGTTTTTGGAGTATGAATCGTAATAAAATCACATTTTAATATTTCATCAAAATCGGTTGTATATTTACATCCTAAATCAGTTGCTTTACTTGGATCAATATAAGGATCATATGCTATTACATCCATCTCAAGTGCTTTTGCTCTAATTCCCACTCTGCTACCTATATTTCCAAATCCTATAATTCCAAGTTTTTTACCCGCAAGTTCAATCCCAAGCCATTTTTCTCTGTTCCATTCATGCTCTTTTTTAAGATTCCATACAGCATTAGTAAAGCTTCTAGCCGCTGTTAGTAAATGTGCCATTGTTAATTCAACTGCTGCAAGTGTATTTGCAGTTGGAACATTCATAATAACTACACCTTTTTTACTTGCAGCTTTTATATCCACATTATCAACTCCTACTCCCGCTCTTACTACTGCTTTGAGTTTTTTAGCATGAGAGAGAAATTTTTCATCTACAGGTGTAGGGCTTCTAGTAATAACTCCATCTGCATCTTTGATTATGTTTAAAAGTTCATCTTTAGGTGTTTTACTAGCATCTACTACTTCGATATCTTTTGCTTTTTTTAATATTTCAAATCCTGCTTCATGTATTGGATCACAAATTACTACTTTCATTTATATCCTTTTTTTTATTTTAGTTATTTTAATATTGAAATTATACTCTTTAAATAGCTTTAAAATCGTATTAGCCTGCGATAAATTTTTAAAAAATATGTAAATTTCACTTTTTTTCGCATTATATATCGAATAATTTATTTTAAAATTATCCAAAATCGTCTTTATATTAAATAAAGCATAATTATCAGTATTTTTTAATGTTATTTTATAAATAATTTCATATTTGAAAGGATTAAATCCTATTTTCATATATAAAATTCTGGCCGGAAAATTATAAACCAAATCAGGTTTTGTAATTTTTATAGGTTCAGCAATATTGAAATTAGTTTTTACTGTTTTATGCTCTGAATTGACATTAACAACAGGAGAGGAAATTTTTATATAAATAAAACTTAATATCGAAAAAATTAAAAAAATTAAAAATCCGATTAAATATTTCATTCTGAAAGTTTAATTCTATCTCCGTTTATTTCTGTAATTTTGCCTTTAAAAATATCTCCTATATTATATTCATTTTGATAATCTTCTTTTCTGACAAGAGCTTCAACGTCTCCCAAATCCACAAACATCCCGAAATCTGTAATATACTTAACTTTACCTTCGCATTCATCTCCTATGTTATGGGTTTTGGCAAAAATATCATAAGGATTAGGCATTGCATCTTTTCTGGAAATAATAACTTTATTATTATCTTCATCAATCGTGATAACCTTAAATTCAGCCTTTTGGCCTATTTCAAAAACTTCATTAGCTTTTTCACCTTTTTTGAATGATACAAACTTATTAGGCAATAATACACTTATACCATCAATTTCAACAAATGCCCCTACATTTATAAATTTCGTTATAACACCTTCTACAATATCTCCGGCTTTATATTTCTTAGCAAATTTGCTAGCGGGTTTAGTTAGTAAATTTTTTCTTGTAACCCTTAATTTTTCTTCCTCTGGATTAATTTCCAAAACTTCCACCTCAATTTCTTCTCCTAAAGTCAAATCATTCATACCTTCCCAGTTTATTTCACTTATATGCAAAAATCCTTCAACTCCGTTTCCTATGTCAACAAAAGCACCATAATCTGTGATATGTGAAACAGTAGCTTTAATCCTATCTCCAATATTTAAATTTTTAACTTCTTCCCAAGGATTTGGTAACAGTTTTTTTATCGAAAAAACCCTTCTATCAGGATCTATTAATATAACTTCTATTTCATCGCCTTCTTCAAAATATTTTTTATGGTCTATTTTTTTATAAAAAATTTCATCTTTAGGAACAAAACTACTTATTCCATCAATTTCAATCACCAAACCATTAGGCTTTACTTTTATTATTTTTGCATTAACCGGTTTACCTTCCAAACTTTTGATTTTTTCTTTTATTTCATTTAAGTAAGCTTTCCTGTCCACTACAACAG
>CAZIBT010000060.1:0-5539 GCA_964537435.1 uncultured Nautiliales bacterium
AGCTTTGGAAAAAGCTTCTTTCGCAGCGTAAATTCCCGCAACTGTTTGAGGATTAATGGAGTAAAATTCATCATGATTTAAGAATTTTAATTTTTGAATCCCAAATTTATCAATTAAATTCTTTATCCTTTTAATTTCAATTATATCTATTCCTATTTTTATCATTGTATTACAAACTGAGTAAAATAAATATGTCTAATTTCACCGGTTGTTAAAATTGAATTTAATTTTCTTTTTATCTCTTCTTTTAATTTTTCTTTTCCTCTTGCGGTTTGAATTTCTTCAACTGTTTTGGAAGAGAGAATTTGTATAATCATATCTCTGATTGCTGGCAATTTTTTATCGATTTCTTTTTGTAAATTAGGTGAATCAAGCTCTAAATCTATTTTACATTTTAAATATCTATCTGCATTTGAACTGACCAAATTAACTGTAAAAGGATCTAATGGGTAAATCGGCCCTATTTGTGCCAAAGCAGCCTCTTTATGTTTTTTTTCTATTTTTTGAGGTTGTTGCGCTTGTTGTTGATTTGAATTACCGCTAAGTAAAAAATAAGCCACTAATCCACCTATTATTAATAATAATAAAAGTAAAACAATAATAATTATCAATAATAATTTACTACCACCACTTTTTTTTTCTTGGGTTTCTTCAACTTCTTTATTCTCTTTTTCTTTTGCCATTTGCTTCCTTTTTCATATAGTTTGATATAATTTTATCAAAAAAGGTTTAAATTGTTTTTAAAACTTTTATATATAATCGGTAATTATACAATTAATTTTATTTATAAACTTGGTGATTGGACTCTTTTTCAGATAAAAATTCTTTTTTTATTGTTTAAACCTCCTTACAGAATCAAAGTATTACTTGAACAGTTAAAATTTATAGGTTATGAGAGTATAGGGGTTATATTTTTAACTTCATTTTTTACTGGAATGGTTGAGGCAGTTCAATTATATAATGGTTTTCATAAATTCGGTGTAGAAGATTTTATGGGATTAACCATTTTTATTTCTATTGTAAAAGAATTAGGGCCTGTTTTTACTGCTTTAATGGTTGTTAGTAGAGGTGTAAGTGCTTATGCTGCGGAACTTGGAAGTATGAGGGTTACAGAACAAATAGACGCTCTTGATGTTATGGCTGTTGATTCAAAACATTATTTAATAGTTCCTAGAATATTAGCTACTATTATAGCAATGCCGCTTTTAATTTTGTTTTTTGATGCAGTCGCTAATTTCAGTGCTTATTTTATATCAACTGTGTCTTTAAATGTAAATGGATATAAATATTTGGATAATATAAGACAATTTGCAGAATTTAAAGACATTAATCAAAGTTTTGTAAAAGGATTGGTTTTTGGATATTTAATAAGTGCAATAGGAACATATATTGGATATTTTACTACTGGCGGTGCTAAAGGAGTGGGGAAAAGCACAACTTTAGCTGTTGTTATTGCTTCTGTTGCAGTTTTTATTGCAGATTATATTTTATCAACAATTTTTTTGGTATTTGGCTAAATTAATCTTTTGCTTTTCTAATCCAAGTAGGAATATCTAGATTTTCTGTATCTATCTCTATTCCGCCGACAACTTTTCTTGTAAACATTTCATCAATATGATTAGTTTTAAATTCTTTATTTTCTGTTTTATTTACTGATTTTTCTTTTTCAAATCCTGTTGCTACAATTGTAACTTTTACTTCATCAGGAGAAAGAGAATTATCTGTTGTGGTTCCGAAAATAATATCGGCTTCTTCGTCTGCTTTTTCTTCAATAATACTCATACTTTCTTGTATTTCGACCAAAGGATAATCCTCATGCATTGTATAATGAACTAAAACTCCCATAGCCCCATCGATTGCTATATTATCAAGTAAAGGTGATTCGATTGCCATTTTGACAGCTTCAAAAGCAGCATTTTCACCTTGCATTTCACCTACACCCATTAGTGCCAATCCCTGATGAGACATAACTGTTTTTAAATCATTAAAATCAACATTAATATCATTTTCACCATAATTTACAACCATATTTGAAATTCCTGTTACGGCTTTATATAAAACATCGTCTACCAAAGAAAAAGCTTCTCTTCTGCCTATTTTTCTGTCAATTATTGTTAATATTTTATCATTAGGTATAACAACAATTGAATTAGCTTCTTTTTTAAGTTCATTTGTTCCAGTCTCAGCAAGTTTTCTTCTTCTAGGGCCTTCAAACATGAACGGTTTTGTAATAACTCCAACTGTTAAAGCTCCTATTTCAGCTGCGGCTTTCGCTACAATACTGGCTGCTCCCGTTCCGGTTCCGCCTCCCATACCGGCGGAAATAAATACCATATCAGCACCTTTAAGTGCCTCTTTGATTTCTTCGAAACTCTCTTCTGCAGCTTTAGCTCCAATTTCTGGTCTCATTCCAGCCCCTAGACCTTTTGTCAATGCTTTACCAAGTTGAATTTTTTTATGAGCTTTACTGGTTTTAAGTGCCTGTGTATCGGTGTTAGCTGCTATTAATTCGACATCTTTAATGCCTTTAGTGGCCATATAATTTATCATATTATTTCCGCCACCTCCAACGCCAATTACTTTAATTTTTGGTCCATCAATTGTTTCGCTTACAATATATAATTCATCCATTTTTATCCTCCCTTTTAAAATAAATTACCAAGCCAAGTTTTTATCTTTTGTAAAAAACTAGGTTTTGGTCTAGTTTTTGTTAAAATAGTGGCAACTTCTTCTTTTTCTTTGATTTTTTCCTCTTCTTTTTTATTTATATCTTCAAAACTGTTTAATTCAAGTTTTTTTGAAATAAAATTGTTATTTGAATCTATTTCATAATTAATCCCTTCTTTGATAGAATATAATAAAAGGCCTATTACACAGGCATATTCAGGCTTTTTTAAATTTTCAAAAAGACCTTTAATTTCTTTTGGATAACCAATTCTAACAGGCAAATTATCAAAAAATTGCGATGCTATATTTCTTATATTGTAAAAATTTGTAAATCCTCCTGTTAAGACAATTCCAGCTCCAATTTTATTTTTCAGCCCGGAATCTTCAATTTCTTTTCTAAGTAAAAGAAGGGTTTCTTCTATTCTAGCTGAGACTATTTGAGTAATTGCTTCAAGAGAAGCTTTTTGTTTTTCATTTTCATTTCCTATAACTGAAATTTCTATTAAATCTTCACCATTTTTGATAAGTTCTCCAAAATTAAGTTTTATCATTTCAGCATCGGCCAAAGGTGTATGAAGTGCGATTGAAAGGTCATTGGTTAAATGATGACTGCCAACCCCCAAAGTATCTGTATGTCTTAAAGAGTTGTTTATAAAAATTCCAAGATCAGATGTAGTTGCACCAATGTCTATTATACCTACACCTAATTCTTTTTCGTCATCGTTAAGTGTTGAAAGTCCACTTGCATAAATGGATGAAACAAGATTTTCTATTTCAAGTCCTGCTTGATTTATTGTTCTTTTAATATTGTCATATCCACTTTTTTGAATAGCTATAATATGAACGCTAACTTCCAGTCTACTACCGCTCATTCCTAAAGGATCTTCAATATCATTCATTTCATCTACTTTAAAATTATAAGGGATTGCCTGAAGTATCATATAATCTTTTGGTATGTTTGCATTGTGAATAGCCATTTGAATTGAGCGGTTTATTTCTTTTATTTTGATTTCATTTCCAGGAATATTTACTATTCCAAAACTTATTATGCTTTTAGTATAACTTGAAGAGACACTGATTATTGCTTTTTTAACTTCAATTCCAGCAATTCTTTTTGCATCATTTAGAGCCTGCTTAATTGATTTTGCAGCATTATCTATATTTACAATTGTGCCTCTTTTTATTCCTTTGGAATGAGCGACACCAATTCCGCTGATTGAGAGATTTTTATTTTCATCATAATTAGCTATTAAGGCAGTTGTTTTTGAACTTCCGATATCAATTGCCAAGATATTTTTCAATTTGTTTCCTTTATTTTACATAAACTTTAATTTTATATGTTGTTTCCAAATTTTTTAACAAATCGTTTACTAATTCTATTTGTAATAAATTTTTTGCTAAATTAAATACCAATTTTTTGTTTTTTTGGTATTTCTTTTCATCAAGCAATTTTTGTTCCTTAATTCTGTAAAGAACAGAATATTTTGGATCACTTTGAGGAAGCAAAACAAAATAATTTGGTTTTTGTGATATAAAAACATTATCCAAAAAATTTGTAGCATATTGGGCAGGAAGTTTAATTTTGTTAATATCAAATTTAGTTACAAAACCTATATTTTGTCCTTTAAAATTTTTATAATTTTTCTTTGAAATTTCAATAAGTTTTTTTATAGCTTTTTTATTTAACAATTCTTCTATAACTATTGTTTTTGCTTTATCAAAGCTGAGAGGAGCTGGTTTAATATCTTCTAATAATTTTGCAATAATATAGGAATTATCATTAATAAACGGTTTTAGATATCCTTTTGAAATTAAAATTTTCATTTGATCGGCAGGAATTAAATTATTATTTTTAGAAATTGTAATAATTTCATAGTTTCCGTTATTATTTTTTAATTTTTTATACGCCAAAACAGCCTCTTTTTTTAATTGTTCTGCGGCATAATCTTTTTTTACTTGATTTAAAGCTTTATCAAAACTTAATATTTCTCCTTTTTTATTTTTATAATTTAATTTATTTTCATTATAAAATTTTTTTAATTCTTCCAAAGTAGCATTTGTTTTTAGAGGTATTTTAATAAGAGCAATTTTATATTTTTCTTTGCTTAAAAAATGATTTTTATTTTTTTCCCAATATTTTTTTATTTCATTTTCACTTAAATTTACATTAATATCTGATTTTTTAAGAATTTTTATATCCATATTATCGGCATTATATAATGCACTTGCAATACTCAAAAGTTCTGTTTTTGAAGGTTTTATATTTAAAAATGAAAATAATTTTTCTATTAACAGTTGTTTTCTAAGATTTTTTTCAAAATCAGCTGCTTTCATTCCAGAATTTCTCAAATACATTTCATATGTTTTTTTGCTTCCAAAAGCCTCTAAAATTTTTTTTGCAAGTTCCTTATCTGTTACATAAAGACCCAAATCTTTGGCATATTGTCTTAGAATTGCATCTTGTATGGCTTTTTGAAGTGCTAGTTTTTTTAATCCCATTTTTTTTGCGGTAGCCTCATCAAGTGTTCCGCCCATTTGTTGATTAATTTGATTAAATACCTGATTATACGCATTTTGCCAGTCATTTACAGTAACAATCGTGTTTTTAACTTTTGCAATGGTTGATTCTTTTTTACCAAACTGAAACTGTCCCCATCCAACAAATCCTGCACCTATAAATGCAATAGTGGCAACCCAAATGGTAATTACCAGCCATTTTCTATGTGTCTGCATCCATTCTATCATTTTACCTCTTTTTGTAATTTTTTTGTCATATTTCCCTTATTTTCGGAATTCTTTTGATATTATAATAAAAAAATTCTGCACAATAAAGGGATTTTCAATTAAAAATTAAGTAATTATGGAAATTGAG
>CAZIBT010000061.1:0-5538 GCA_964537435.1 uncultured Nautiliales bacterium
CTAATTTATCTATTATTTCATTATGATTTCTTAAATATTCTTTTTCTTTTGATTTTTTCTCAAGAATTTCTATTGCCTCGATTATTCCATCAATCAAAGCTTCCGGTCGCGGGGCACATCCGGGTATCCATACATCAACGGGAATTATGTTATCAACTCCGTTTTCTACATGATAAAAATTTCTAAATACACCACCACCATGTCCGCATGCTCCCATTGCAACGACTACTTTTGGCTCTGGCATTTGTAAATATAATCTTCTTAAAACGTCTTTACATCTTTTTGTTACCGGACCTGTTACAAGTAAAATATCCGCTTGTTTCGGATTGCCTTTATTTAGAGCTCCAAATCGTTCTATATCATATTTCGGTGCCAAAGAAGCTAATATTTCAATATCGCAGCCGTTACATCCACCGGTATTGTAATGCAGTATCCAAGGGGATTTTTTCCTGAATTTGTTTAATTTCATTTTTACCTCCACATTGCTATTAAAATAATATTTAAAACAGCCAAAGGAATTAATACAAACCACGAAAATTTGACCATTTTTCTATAATCGAGTCTTGCGCTCGAATTATCCAATAAATTGACAAAAATAAATGTGAATATAACTAATAAAATTCCAAGCCAATAATGATTGCCGCCGAAAAGAAAAACAAAAGTAAATACATAAATATATTCTATCCATTTACCTGTATAAACAGCTTCGTAAAAAGGTCCACTGTATTCGATCTCCGGACCTCCTATAATTTCTTGATGGGCTTCTGCTATGTCAAATGGAGATTTTTGCAACATCATAGGTATTACCAAAACAAATGCGAAAAATACAAGTGGCATTTCCAAGAGAGGATAACCATTATAAATTAAAATTTCTTTTATATTAAAACTCCCAGTAATCAAATAAAAAGAAACCGCCATCAATACCATTAAAGGTTCATAACTTATCATATGCATAAGCTCTCTTAAACCTCCCAAAACCGAATAAGGACTTCGAACGCTGCTAGCACCTATAACCAAAGCCAAAACCGCTATAACATGAAAAAAAACCGCTATAAGTAAATCATTTCCTAAAAGCAAAACAGCCAAAGTGAACCATTCGGCTATGAAATACATTATCCCCATTAACGCATGCAAAGAGTGTATAATATAAGCCCTTTTATCCATTAGTTTAAAAAAGTCATAAAAAGGCTGTAATACAGGCGGGCCGATTCTGCTTTGCATTCTGGCTTTTATTATTCTTTCAATTCCGAAAACAAATCCTCCTAAAACAGGAGCAAAAATCGTTATTAATAAATTTATCATAATAAACCTCCTCCAAGAACTACCGTAATTATGAAAAGCGCTATGCTAAATGCCATTAAGAAAGGTTCATATTTTTTAATGCATTCAAAATCCCAAGTTCCTAGATATTTAGGGTGATTTTCCCCACAGTTATATGGTGGAACGAAATCTGCTTTGAATTTGACAAAATAAGGCAAAATATGAATAAGTATCAAAATTATCAGTGCTCCTAAAATTTGCCAAAAATATAAAGTGGAATTGTTTATTGTTAATGATAAGTTTGATGAATATATGTTAATACGATAATTTGTTAAATGTTTGGCGATGGAAACTATGAAATTTGAAATCAATGGGGCTATAAATATTGTCATTGACAATAAAAACAGATAATACCAAAAAGATATGAAATTAAATGTTTTAGGTAAATGTATAAATTTAATATTTTCTATTCCGTGAGCTTTTCTTACGCTAACTCCCAAAACTTTCATATACAAAATACTTAAAAATGCACTTCCGGCACCTACAAAAACAATTAACAAAATATAACTTCCATGAGTTAGAAAATTACTTGCCTCTTCTATCATCATCCATTTACCCACAAATGCACCAAAAGGAACAAAAGTCATATTTAAAAAACCAAAAAAGATAAACATCATTGTAAGAGGAGCTTTTTCTATTAATCTTTTCATCTGAGTTATATATTTTACGTGAAAAGCTTTTTCCAAAATTCCGGCTTCAATGAATAAAAAGCCTTTTGCAAATGCATGAAACAATATTAAAATAAGCGAAGCTGTTATAGCAATAGGTGTTCCCACAGCTGCAGTTAACATCATTAATCCCAAAAGAGAAATTGTCGAATATGCCAATATTCTTTTGAAATTATCTTGTGTCAGGGCAATTACGGCGGCACTTACAAATACAAATCCTGTCGTGATTATTAAAAGTTTTGCAAGAAGGGTATTATGAATTACGGGAGCTATTCTAAGTATTAAATAAGGAGCTATTTTTACCATTGTGGCCGAGTGTAAAATGGCGCTCACTGGAGTAGGAGCTACCATAGCACCTAAAAGCCAATTTTGAAACGGCATTTGAGCTCCTTTAACCAAAGCGCTTAAAGACAAAAATCCCAAAGCCGCTATTGCCACGTTTTTAGGATGGTTTAAAATATCGGTAAAATAATAATATCCGTTTTGTTTTATCATTAACATCAAAGCGATTAATATGGCAACACCGCCTATTTGATTCATCCATAACGCAAGTAAACCGTTTTTCACCGCTTCTTTATCTTTTCTAAAACTAATCAAAGCGTATGAAGCAAGGGTAGTCGTTTCAAAAAGAGCAAAAAACCATTCTATATTATTCACACTTACGGCTAAATTCATAACACCTAAAAACCAAAGTAAAATAGCTATGAATTTATGTTTGTTTTTTTCATTATAATCCATATATTTTGTAGCGTAAATTACTATCGGCGTTCCTACTAATGCAACTATTATATAAATAAAACTTGCAAGTTTATCTACGTAAATATTTGCGGTTGAGGAGGAAGGAAGAATTGATAATACTATAATCAACAAAGTAATTTGTAATAAAGCCAAAGAAGTTACATAAGCGTTTTTGTGTTTTATACCTACATATAAAAAGAAAAACAAAAGTCCAAAATCGTAAATATCCATGAGAATATCAAAGAATTTCGAGGTATGAATATAAATGGGTAAGTTTCCATAAAAAATTTTAAAAGATAAAAACGCTAAAATAGGCAATAATAAAAAACTAAGGAAATTTGTGATAATGTCTTTTTTAAAAAAATAAACACATAAAGCGAAAATCCATGGTATTAGAATGTTTAGAATAACAAATGAAGCCATATTTACCTCCAAATTTCAAAATATTGACAAATTATATCAATAAATAAATATTTATTCAATATTAAAATTTTTATTTTTCTTAATTTTTCAATAATTTGATATGATTTTTGATAAAATTATGCTAAAAAAGGATTTAATTGAGAAAAGCAGTAGCATTTACGGGTCCAAGCAATTCGGGTAAAACAACCCTTATTGAAAAAATCGCCAAAAAGCTTATAAGTAGCTATAAAATAGCAATTATTAAAAATGATCCTGCAGATAAAGCAAAATTTGACAAAGATGGGAAAGATAGTTTCAGATTTTTTAACACAGGTGCCGAAGTGGTTGTTACTTCTCCTACTAGAACCACATATTTTTCTCATAGGCAAAAATCTCTTGATGAGATAATTGATATGATAAACGATTTTGATATTTTGCTTGTGGAAGGTCTTAAATACTTGCCGCTTCCAAGAATTGGTATTTTTAGAGGTAAAGTGGATGAGAGTTATTTCAGATATATACAAGCCGTTGCTATTGATAATAGTGTGGATAAAAGCAAAATTCCTTCTAATATTGAAATTTTGGATTTGAACAATACCGATGAAATAATAGATTGGGTTTTAAAAAATGCAGAGGATATTTAGTCGGTAAAGACGAGAAAAGAGTTGGAAATAATAAAAAGGAGAGAAAATGACCGAAATAATAGAAAGTATTAAAAAAATTGCCGTTGATATAAATAAAGCTATTAAAACAAAAGATACAGGCAAAATCCAAAGCCAAAACGCAAGCGGGGATGTTCAAGTTAAGCTTGATGTAATCAGTGATAAAATCGTAGAAGATTATTTATTGGAAGTTTCAAGCGTTAAAGAGATTATAAGCGAGGAAAAAGAAGAGCCAATAACAAAGGAAAGCGGAAAATATTTTGTAGCATACGATCCACTTGATGGTAGCAGTTTGATTGATGTTGATTTAAGTGTAGGAAGTATATTTGGTATATATGAAAACGGATATAACGGAGAAAATATTGTAGCAAGCGCTTATGTAGTTTATGGACCAAGACTTGAACTTGTAATAGCAAGGGATGTAGTCGAATTTTTTAGATTCAATGAAGAAAAAAATGATTTTGATTTTGTAAAAGAGATAAATTTAGAAAAAAAAGGCAAAGTATTAGGACCTGGGGGAACTCAAAAACATTGGTTTGATTATCATAAAAAAATGATAGATAATTTATTTAAAGAAGGATACAGGCTAAGATACTCAGGCGGAATGGTTCCTGATTTGCATCAGATTTTGCTTAAAGGCGGCGGGCTTTTTGCATATCCGGCAACAACTGATAAACCTAAGGGAAAATTAAGAAAACTTTTTGAAGTATTTCCTTTTGCCTATGTGTTTAAAAAATCTGGAGGTTGGGCAATTGACGGTGTTAATGAGCTTTTAAGCTTAAAAGCAGATTATTTTCACGATACCACTCCTTGTTTTTTTGGAAGTGAATATGAAATAAAAAAAGTATTACAAGCATATAAGGGGAAAAAATGAGTGAAAAGTGTAAAACATATTATTTAACTACACCGATTTATTATGTAAATGATATTCCGCATATTGGACATGCTTATACAACAATTATTGCCGATACGATTGCTAGATATTCTAGATTAAAAGGAATTGATACATTTTTTCTCACTGGAACAGATGAACACGGTCAAAAAATAGAAGAAGCCGCAAAAAAAAGAGGTAAAACACCCAAGGAATATGCCGATGAGATAAGTGGCAAATTCAAAAAATTATGGGATGAATTTGAAATCAGTTATGACAAATTTATAAGAACAACCGATCCAGCACACAAAAAAGGCGTGCAAAAGGCCTTTTTGGAAATGTTTAAAAATGGGGATATTTACAAAGACTATTATGAAGGTCATTATTGCGTGAGCTGCGAAAGTTTTATTGCTCCTAGTCAGCTTGTAAATGATGAGCTTTGTCCCGATTGTGGTAGGCCTACAAGAATAATTAAAGAAGAGAGTTACTTTTTCAAGCTTTCAAAATATCAGGATAGAATTTTAAGTTGGCTAAAAGAAAAAAAACCTATTTTACCGGAAGCGAGGGCAAATGAAGTTATAAGATTTGTCGAAGAAGGGCTTAAAGACCTTTCCATTACAAGAACCTCTTTTGAATGGGGAATTAAACTACCAAAAGAAATAAATGATCCAAAACATGTTATTTATGTATGGCTTGATGCATTGTTTAATTATTTGACTGCGCTTGGATACGGTAGCGACGATGAAACGCTTCTTAAAAAATATTGGCCCGCAAAACTTCATATTGTAGGAAAAGATATACTTAAATTTCACGCTGTTTATTGGCCTGCGTTTTTAATGAGTATTGATTATGAGCTTCCAAAAGTAATAGCGGCTCA
>CAZIBT010000062.1:0-5380 GCA_964537435.1 uncultured Nautiliales bacterium
GCATACATTATCCTTTTTTGAAATTATAACTTAAAAAGGATTAATCATATCTTAATTTTTTCTTTTTGCCTGTTTTTGAAAATAGCTAGTTCGTTTATACCCATATTTTTTAATTTTTCCACCATCTCTTTTATTTGATATCCCACATGTTCAGGAGAATGGGCATCGCTAGATAAAGTTAAATCAATATTTTCGTTTAAAATCATTTCCATAAGTTCATCTCCGGGATAAAGTTCTTTAATCGGTTTTCTTAACCCAGATGTATTTAATTCAACAACCATACCAGATTTTTTAATTGCTTTTATTGCGTTTTTTGCCAAATCTTTAATGCTTTTTGTGGGTTTATGACCGAAAACTTTTATAAGATCGATATGTCCTACTATATCAAAAAGTTTTGAATGAGCCATTTTTTCTATTAAATAAAAATATTCCTTATAAACATCTTCAACATCTCTTGTTTCCCATTCTTTGATAAATTCCGGATTATCAAATCCCCAGTTATCCAAGAAATGAACGCTACCTATTAAATAATCGACATCTCTTTCAAGCACTCTTTTGTCTATAAATGGAGTAAAATCGACTTCATATCCAAGCAGAATTTCTATTTTGTTTTTATATTTATTTTTTAAATTTTTTATCTGTTTTTCATATATTGGCATTTCATCAAAGCTCATTCTATATTTATAATCAAATTCCATTGGTGCGTGATCTGCAAAACCATAATATTTTATTCCTTTCTCAATGGCTTTTTGAATATATTCCTCTGGTGAACCTATGGCATGTTTGCAAAAGGGCGTGTGGTTATGTAAATCTATCATTTTTTTGCCTTTTTAACTGAAATTATATATAATAAATCAAAAAAAAGAGGTGGCCTATGAACCAAGAAGAATTAGACGCATTAATAGGCAGCGAATTTGACAAAATAATGGAAGATGAAATAGATGGCAAAAGCGAAGAAATAGATGAGGATATTGTCGATAATGAAGATGTTGAAAAAGATGAAACGGTTGAAAAAACGGATGAAACATTAGAAGATTTTTCGGATGATGAAAAAGAAATTATTCCTCCTCCTGCGGATGATAAAAACAAAGTTGTTGCTCAACTTGACGAAGTAACAAAAGAGAGCGAAGAAAAAGCAACTCAAATTTTAGATATTATGGATGAAATAAGTTCAAATGTAGATGAAAACATTAATGCCTTAAAAGAAATTAAAGAAGTATTAACCAAACATAAAGAGCTTTGTGAAAAACTTCATAACAAATTTCCACATATAAAAACATTTGAAATTGAATTAAGCGAAATAGAAAAAACTATTCAAAATATTGAAAATATAATTAAAAGAAATGAAACTACATCCGAAAAAATATTTACAGCTATGGATATAATGCAATATCAAGATATTCACCGTCAAAAAATTGAAAGGGTAATTAATATAATGAGAGCCCTTATCAAATATATGAATAAACTTTTTGAAGGAAATATTGAAGACGAACAAAGAGTTCAAAGTGCAAGACATATTCACGGTGATGAAAACAATGAAGTATTAAGTGATGAAGATATCGAAGAATTGCTTAATCAATTCGGAGCATAAATGAAAAAGCCTGAGCTTCTCTCTCCTGCAGGGGATTTTGAAAAACTCAAAATTGCCATAGCTTATGGGGCTGATGCTGTATATGCTGGAGTTAGTCATTTCTCTTTGAGATGCCACAGCGGAAAAGAATTTGATTATAATACATTTAAAGAAGCAGTGGAATATGCCCACAAAAGAGGTGTGAAGGTTTATGCAACTGTAAATTCCTTTCCTTTTGAAAATCAGCTAAATTTAGTTGAAAATCATATAAAAAAATTAAAAGAAATTGGCGTTGATGCTATGATAATATCTACTCTTGGTGTTATTAAAAAAGCAAAAGAAATTGCCCCTGAAATTGATATCCATCTCTCAACCCAGGCAAATGCCCTTAATTCATGGGATTATGAAGCATACAAAGATTTTGGCGTAAAAAGGATTATTGCGGCTAGAGAGACGGCTTTGAAAGATTTAATAAAAATCAAACAAAAAGTTCCGGATGTTGAAATAGAAATTTTTGTTCACGGAGCAATGTGCTTTGCTTATTCTGGGAGATGCCTTTTAAGCGCTGTTCAATTTGGTAGAAATCCAAATAAAGGCAGCTGTGCCAATGACTGCAGGTATCCTTATGTTCTTTATGCTGAAAATCCTCAAACCGGCACTATGTTTAAACTTGAAGAACATAATGACGGCACTTATATAATGAATGCAAAAGATTTATGCTTAATAGAGCATATTCCTGAAATTTTAAAAGCAGGGGTTATTGATAGTTTAAAAATAGAAGGTAGAACAAAAGCGCCTTATTATGTAGGAGTTGTTACAAAAGCCTATAGAAATGCAATTGATGAATGGTATGAAAAAGGAGAATGCAACTGCGAAAAATATTACAAAGAAATTTTAACTACCAAAAACAGAGGTTTAAGTGATGCATATTTGATTAAAAGACCATTTCAAAGAAATGACACCCAAAACCTTGAAACTTCACTAACTTACGGTGAGTGGCAAGTTGCGGGAATTGTAAATGAAGATAAAAAAACCTTTATGTGCAAATATAAAATTTTCCCTGGTGATATTTTAGAAATTTTAACACCTAGTAAAATAAAACCTTGCAAAAACGAAATAGGAGAAATTTATGAACAACAAGGAAAATGGTACTTAAAATTAAATAAAATTTTGACCAAAAATAATAAAGAATTAAATGCTATTCACAGCGGAAATTTAAATCCAATACAATTGCCATGTGAATTACCTTATTTGACATTTTTAAGAAAAAAAGTCAAACTCAGTCCAAACGGAGTGTAATATTAAATGAAAAATGAAAAAAATAACGAATATACCAATAACTAAAAAGGAATGATTATGAAATTTGTAAGTGTTTTAATGGGAAGTAAGAGTGATTATGAAATAATGAGAGAAGCGGTAAAAATTTTGGAAAAATTTCAGGTTCCATACGAATTGTTGATAACATCTGCTCATAGAACTCCTGAGAGAACACACAATTATGTAAAAGAAGCGGAAGAAAAAGGAGCAAAAGTGTTTATTTGTGGTGCTGGAATGGCCGCCCATTTGGCCGGAGTTGTAGCTTCTCTTACCACAAGACCGGTAATTGGTGTTCCTATGCCAAGCGGAATGATGGATGGGCTTGATGCCCTGCTTAGCACCGTTCAAATGCCAGGCGGTATGCCTGTTGCAACTCTGGCTGTCGGAAAAGCCGGAGCCAAAAACGCTGCATATCTTGCTTTGCAAATACTGGCAAATTCCGATGATGAACTAAAAGCAAAACTTGAGGAAGATAGAATAGCTCAAGCGAAAAAAGTAGAACTTGATTCAAAAGAAGTAGAGGTTACAATAGAATAATGCAAACATGGCTTAATATTGAGGAATTTATTAAACTTAGCGGTAAGAATAAAAATGATATAATTTCGCTTTGCAAAGAAAAAAAATTAAAATGTAAAAAAACAAATGAAGGGATTTTTATAGAGGTAGGCTCTTTGGCAAAATCCGTGGTTCCTATTCAGGAATTGCAAATTATTGAAAAAGAAAGTTCAATTGCTGAGCGAACTATCGGTATGCTTTTAAACTTGCACGAAAAAGTGCTAATGAGTAAAGATGATACGATAAAATCTCTAAAAGAAGAAAATGAATTTTTAAAAAAGAGCATTTATTCCATTCAAGAAATTTATGAAGAATCAAAAATAACCATTGAAAGACTTCAAAAGCAACTTGAAATATGTCAAGAAGAACTTGAATTTTGCAGGAAAAAATATAAGCTTATGTGGGGTAAAGTATTAAAAAAAGAAAACAAAGAAGAATAACGAAACGATAAGTGTTGAGTGCTAAGTTTTTAATGCTTAGTATTTAGTGTTAAATTCAAAATTCAAAACTTAAAAAGGAGGAGTAATGGCTCAAAAAAGAGTTGTGCTTTTTACAGCGCCAGGGTGCGTTTGGTGCACAAAAGCTGAGCAGTTTTTCAGAAAAAACAAAATAAGATTTAATAAAATAGATATAAGCAAAGATACAAAAGCCGCAAAAGATTGCGAAAGACATGGTTGCAGGGGAGTTCCAGTGATACTTATAGGTAGCAGGTGGATTTGCGGATTTAATGAAGCTGCAGTAAAAAGGGAGCTTGGTTTATAATGAATATACAAATTGAATGTTACAAATGCATTTTCAATCAGGTTTTTAATATTACAAAGAGACTTGATTTGGATGAAAAAAAAGCTTCTGAAGTTATAAGAGAAGGTATGCAAAATCTTGCAAAATACGATCTTTCCTTTAAACCTCCTATAATAGCGAGCGATATTTACGGGAAAATTTCAAATATTTTAAACAAAAAAGATCTTTTTGAAAAAGAAAAAAAAGAAGCTATTAAAGAGGCTTTAAAATTTAAGCCTATACTAAAAAAAAGACTTGAAAAATCAAAAAATAACCTTTTTGATGCTTGCAAAATTGCTATTGCCGGAAATGTTATAGATTTAGGAGTAAATCAGGAATATGATTTGCAAAAAGAGATTAAAAAAATTTTTGAAATGAATTTTTATAAAAACGATTTTAGCGAATTCAAAGAAAACATTTTAAACGCAAAAAGTATTTGTTATCTTGCTGATAATGCAGGTGAAAATGTATTTGACGAAATTTTAATAGAAATAATAAAAAAACATAATCCATATGTTAAAATTTATTATTTAATAAGAAGCAAACCTATAATTAATGATGTTACGATTGACGATCTACAAGGGCTTGAAATTTTTAATTTGGCTGAGGTTATTAAAAGCGGAGTGGATACTCCGGGATTTTGCCTTGAAAAAGCAAACGAAAAAGCAAAAAATATTTTTTATAATGCAGATGTTGTAATAAGCAAGGGGATGGGAAATTTCGAATGTTTATACAACGAATGTGGTAGGGACGTTTTTTATCTTTTTAAAGTAAAATGCAATCCTGTAGCAATTGTTTCAAACTCCAAAAAAGATGAATATGTGCTTTTTAGAGGAATAAATTAATTTAAAGGATAAAAATGTATTTTAGCGATTTACTTTTAAAACTTCAGGAATTTTGGAAAAATAAAGGTTGCAATATTCTAATGCCTTATGATTTTCCAAGCGGAGCTGGAACGTTTCATCCGGCAACTCTTCTTAGAAGTCTTGAAGATAGAGAATGGAATGTGGCATATGTGGCGCCAAGCAGAAGACCGACTGACGGAAGGTATGGAGAAAATCCAAATAGACTAGGCAGTTATTATCAGTTTCAGGTTATTATGAAACCAAGTCCGGATAATATTCAAGATATGTATCTTGAAAGCCTTGAATATTTGGG
>CAZIBT010000063.1:0-5284 GCA_964537435.1 uncultured Nautiliales bacterium
GCTTTTTGATAAAAATCTTTATTTACTGTAACCGTTGTGGGATTGTGCGGGAAGTTTAAAACCAAAAATTTAGGTTTTGGAACCGCTTCTATCATTGCTTGTTTAAGTTGATAGAAAAAATTATCTTCATCAAGTTCATATTTTTCGTTAAATTTAATTTCTACCTTTCTAACACTAGCTCCTGCTAGCATAAAAGCATATGAATGAATAGGATATGTGGGATCTGGAACAATAGCCACATCTCCTACGTTTGTAACGGCTTGTGTTAAATGCACATAACCTTCTTTGCTTCCCATAGTTACTACTGCTTCTGTTTCGGGATTTAGTGAGACATTATATCTTCTTGCATACCAATTACATATTGCTTCTCTAAGTTTATAAATTCCTTTGCTTACACTATATCTGTGGTTTTTGGGTTTTCTTGCAGCTTCTATTAATTTATCAACTATTGGCTTTGGAGTTGGGCCATCAGGATTTCCCATAGAAAAATCTATTATATCCTCTCCTGCTCGTCTTGCTTGAAGTTTTAGCTCATTTATTACAGCAAATATATAATTTGGAAGTCTTTCTATTTTTTCAAAATGGTTCATTTTATTCCTTTTATAAAAATTCCTCTTTTTATGTTTTCTCTTGTGAAAAAATCTTTGATTTTAATATATTTTGTATTTGGCGGTATGTTTAAGATCAAAGTTCTTTTTATATTTTTTGATGTAATTATATTAAGAATATTCAAATTTTTATCATAAAAAACAATATATGGATAAAAAAAATCATATCTTGAGGTTTTTATATAAATTTTAGAAAAATTACCGGGGGTAATCCAGTAAATTCCTTTTATTTTATGTAAGGCAGTAATTTTATTTTTTAGCTTGAATGCAGGTATATTTTCGTTTTTACAGGAAATAAAGTATGTGAAATTTTTATTTTTAAGAATATTTGTAATTTTACATCCTCTTTTTTCAAAAGAATTAATAAGATTTAGAGGATCTATATAATGATTTGATTTCATTTCTAGTGTTATTTGATAAAAATTATTATTTTTTTGAATATATACTGGGTAAAAATTTATAATACCGAGTGAATTTAATACATCATAAAGAGTTTTTGTATTAAATAAGGCATTATTATTTTCAAAAATAAAAGTAGGGTTTAATAGTTTTGGTTTTTTGAAATATAAATCTAATAGTCCATTATCTTCTAAGAAAGTGATACTTGTTTTTAAAGAGGCGTTTTTATCTAATGAGGAATGAAAAAGATTTTTATAAGTTTCAAAAGTTTCTTTACCAATAATGTTTTTAACTAAATTATAAGAGTTTGCATTTAAAAAAACAAATATTAACAAAATTATAAATTTTTTCATTTTTCGAACCTGTTTGGTTTTTTCATATATGTGTAATTCCCGTCTTTAAATAAAATTCTAACTATTTTTTTTGTATCTGGTGTTATGTTTTGATCGTTATAAATAATAGTTAAGTTGCCATGTCCAAATTTTATGTAATAATTCCCTTTTGGGAGTGTTTTGGGAGTGCTTGTTAAATATTCTATTGATTTGTTTGTATCAATATTAATTGCTCTAAACCATACTTTTTGATTTGGTATTATTTTAATTGTTGAGATTTTAGCTTTATGAGAATTTGTTTTAGGCTGAATTTGGCTAGTTGTTATGTTTGTCTCAATTTCTTTGGTTGCGTTTGTATTGTTTGATTCTTGCGGGGCATAGTTACTGTTTTTAGCAAGGTTTTGTATATTTTTGTTTTTAGGAGAGATATTGTTTTCTTGTGAAATTTCATTTTGCGGTGTAATCTGATTTGAATTGTTATTTTTCATATATGAATAAAACAGATATCCTCCTAGTAATAATAAAATAAAAGCGGCAATGCTTAAAAAAAACGTTGAATTTTTAGAAGGTGTTGTTTGGATTTCTTCTTTTTGAGAAGTTTCAGGAGGGTTGAAATTATTATATTCCTCTATTAAATCGCTTAAATCTACTTTATAGGTTTTTTGCAAAATTTTTAAGAATCCTATAAATTTTACTCTTGGAATTTTGTCAAATTCCCTGTTTCTTATTAGTCTCAAAGAAATAGGAGATATTTTTGTTTTTTTTGATATTTCTTCTATCGAGTGTGTTTCAAAAAATTTATCTGCATTCATTGACAATCCTATCGATTAAAATTGCAGCGGCGGCGGATACATTCAGAGAATCAAAATCCCTTTTCATTTCAATACTTAAAAATTCATTTATTTTTTCTTTTACACGTTTGCTTAATCCTTCACCTTCGTTTCCCATAATTAAAGCAATTTTTTCTTTTCTTGATGGTTTACATTTACCTTCTAAATCAGCGCCTATTAATAAATACCCTTTTGTTTTTAATATATTTAAAAGTTCAAGTATGTTTTCAAAAACGATTATTCTCATATCTATTGCAGCACCAGCGCTTGTTCTTATAAGTCTATCCCATTTGAGATTTTTAATGCCTGTTATTATCATCAAATCAATTCCCAGTGCATATGCGCTTCTGGTAATTGCCCCTAAATTTCCCATATCCGTTACATTTTCTAAAACCAATATGTTGTTTGCGCATATATCCCATTTTTTTTCTTCAAAATTTATTTTTGCAAAAAACCCCTGATGATTTCCATTATGGGATATTTTTTGAGCTAATTTGTTATCTATGAAATTTATTTTGAAATTTTTAAATTTTTTAAGCTCATTTTTATTAATTTTTTTTGAAATTAAAATTTCATTAACAATATCGGGATGTTTTTTTATAATGTATTCAACTACTCTTTTTCCATAAACTATCATATTGGTATTTTATCAAAAAAAACTGAGATTTAGTGTATTAGTAATTTGTTTATTGGTGTATTTGTTAATTTGGAAGGTAATATATATTTTTGAGGTAATAAAAATATTAAAGGTTTGTTAAATTGAAAATTCATAATTCAAAACTAAACCTTACTAAATCTTTTAATAAGTCAATTCAATAATTCTTTGTAGATTTCTTTAACACTTTTTTTGCTAATTTTTGAAAGGAGTTTTGCTTTTTCTTTAGGAGGAAGCGTTAGGTTTAGGATATCTTCATAATTTAGCTCTATTTTTTTAGATCTTGTCCCTTTATCGATAATTACTACCCATTCGCCTTTTGTATTTTCTAATTTGATATTTTTTATTTTGTCTTTTATATAGGTTTCGTGTAACTTAGTAAGTTCTTTTGCAAGAAAAATTTCCCTATCAGGAATGGATTTTTTTAGTTCTGCAAGCAGTTTTTCTATTCTATGGGGAGATTCATAAAGAATAGATATTTTATCATTTTGTATGACTTCATTTAATTTTTTTTCTCTTTTTTCACCTTTATGTGGCAAAAATCCGAAAAACGTGAATTCTCCCTCAAATCCGCTTGCGGCAAATGCAGTGATAAGAGCACTGGCTCCTGGAAGGGTGCTGTAAGGAATTTTATTTTCAATGCAAAATTTTACAAGTTTACTGCCCGGATCGCTAATTGCAGGCATACCCGCATCGCTTACATATACGCATAATTTATTTTTTAAAATATCGGGATTTAAATTTGAAATTATTTTATCTTCATTGTGAGAATGCATTGATATGAATTTTTTATTTAAGGGTATATTATATAAATTTAACAGTTTTTTTGTAACTCTGGTATCTTCACAAAAAATTATTTCTGATTCAAAAAGAGCTTTAATAGCCCTTTTTGTAATATCTTCTAAGTTGCCAATTGGAGTTGGAACTAAAAAAAGCAATTATGCAAGACCGTATTTTTTCTTAAATTTATCTACTTTTCCACCTCTGTCTAGATTTCTTTCTTTTCCTGTATAGAAAGGATGACATTGGTCGCATACTTCAATTCTAAGTTCAGGCTTTGTAGAAAGTATTTTAAAAGTATGTCCGCATGTGCATGTTACTGTGCATTCCATATATTCAGGGTGAATACCTTTTTTCATTTATAATCCTTTTTGGGTTTTTGCGTTCTTTTAAGTTCGAAATTTTACTTTTTTATTCTTAAATTTATCTTAAATTAAGTTTTTTTTAAGAAATTAGTTCTTTGATTTCTTCTTTAAAATTACATAAAAATTCAGGAAATTCTGCATCAACTTTTGAAAGATCTACATATTTTTTCATAAATGTATTAGCATCGATTCCTGATAACATACCAAGAGAGTAACCTTTAAACATTTCTTTAAGTTTTGGTGAATCAACAAGTTCTATTAAATTTTCCGCCAAGGCTATTCCATCATCAAGCATATTCTCAGCCCAGTAACCAATAATATTATCTGTGAGCGTAATAAGAGCAAATCTTTCTTCATCATCATTTAAATTAAATTTTTCATTTTTAGAAAGTTTATTTTGAAAAACAACAAACGCCTCATTATAAGCTTTTTCAAATTCTTCTTGTGCTTTTTGGTTTTCACCTTTGCTTAGTGCATTTCTGAATTCAATATAATGATTTTTTATACTCATTTTTATCCTTTTTGAAAATTATAACTAAAAAATTTGCTTTTTTATTTGTTTAAGTGTATAATGTCAATGCAAATTTATTTTTTAGGATTACACATGAAAACACTTTACGTAGGAAACATTAACTACAACGCAACTGCAGAAGATTTAAAACCACTTTTTGCAGAATATGGAGAAGTTATCTCAGTTAAAATTATTAACGACAGAGAAACAGGAAGAAGCAAAGGTTTTGGTTTCGTTGAAATGGAAAGCGGTGCCGATACGGCAATAGAAGAACTTGATGGAAAAGATTTTCAAGGTAGAAGGCTTAGAGTAAACGAAGCCAGACCTAGAGCTCCAAGAACAGAAGTTTAATCTTCTGTTTTTATATATAAATAAAAGCGACAGACACTATTTGTGAGAGGTGAATAAGTGGATGGGTGAATGGGTTGATGGGTGAATGGGTAAGAAGGGAGCAGGAAGGAGGAAGAAGGAATATGAGTTCTGAGTTACTAGTTTCTAGTTCCAATAATTTTTAATTTAACATTAAAACTACGCACTACACATTGCTCACTAAACACTAAATATCAAATGATCTCTGACACTATTGGTGTTAATTATATTTTAATTATTAAAGTTTCAAATGCCTTTAATACCTCTCTACTCTAATAAAAAACTTACTAATATACCAATACACCAATATACTAATATACTAATAACTCATAATTTAAAATTTCACACTATGCACTTCTTACTACCCACTTAGCACTTCCCACTACTTACTAAGAACTACCCACTATCTACTAAATAATCTCTGGCACTTAATAT
>CAZIBT010000064.1:0-5263 GCA_964537435.1 uncultured Nautiliales bacterium
ACATTTATCATTATGTATCCTTTGATGTATATTTATATATGCATATTATAGCATAATTGAGTTCCATGTTCCAAGTTCCAAGTTCTGAGTTCCAAGTGTTTGACATATTTTAACCAATACACAAATACACCAATAACAAATAACTCATAATTTAACATTAAAAACTCCCCACTGCTCACTCCCCACTTAACACTATACACTCCCCACTACACACTACACACTATTCAAGCATTTTTGATATAATAATATAAAAAAGGAAATTATGAAACTTACCGCCGAAAAAAGTGAAAGGCTTGATAAATTTCTTTCTAAAAAATTAAACATTTCAAGAAACCAAATTGAACAGCTCATAAAAAAAGGCTTTGTTAAAATAAATTCAAAAACAGCTGCAAAAGGTGGAATTAAATTAAAAGAGAGCGATATTATTGAATATGAAATACCTAACGTCCAATCAAAAGAGTATAAAAAAGCAGATTTTGACATACCAGTGCTTTATGAAGATGAAGATCTGCTAGTAATAAACAAACCACCTGGAATTGTCGTTCATCCAGCACCTAGCGTAAAAGAGGCCACATTAGTAGATTGGCTTAAACAAAAAGGGTTTACCCTCTCCACAATCGCAGGGGAAGAGAGATTTGGAATAGTTCATAGGATTGACAAAGAAACAAGCGGAGCTTTGGTTATCGCCAAAAATAATAAAACTCATCAATTTTTATCCGAACAGTTAAAAAACAAAAGTATGGGAAGATATTATCTGTTTTTTACAAATATTCCATTAAAAGAAGCCGTATGTGTAAATAAACCAATAGCAAGAAACCCGAAAAACAGACTTAAAATGGCAATAATTAACGGAGGTAGAGAAGCAAAAACACTTTTTGTGCCTATTGAAAAAAATTTAGGGGCGGCAAAATTATATACTGGTAGGACACACCAAATTAGAGTTCATTTACATTCAATTGGAAGATTTATTTTAGGAGATAAAACTTATGGGACAAAAAAACAAAACATAAAAAGAGTAATGCTGCACGCTAGAGAAATTTATTTTACTCATCCAAATGGCAAAAAACTTAGTATAATAGCACCTATATTCGATGATTTTAAAAATTTGTTAAAAGGATATAAATATGAAAAAATCAATAATTTATCTGATTATTTTACTGATTTTGAGCGGATGTGCAACTCTGAATAAACCTGCACCAGCATCAAACCCTAATTTACCGACTGTAAAAAAATTCAAAGCTTATCCTGATAGGAATGCAATAGCACTTTTTTGGAGTGTAGTTCCTCAAATGAATGGATATTATATACAAAGATTTAATGCTAAAAACAATAAATGGGAACAAATTGCTACAATAAAAGACCCATATAAATCCATTTATGTTGATACAGGATTAAAACCTGGGCATATTTATAAATACAAAATTGCTACTTTTAATAAAAAAGGTGTTCCATCTCTTGCCAAAGAAGTAACACAAGCCACACTCCCAAAACTTCAACCAGTTGTTCCTCTTGAAGCAAAACCACTAACAAAAGGGGTAGTCAAAATTATTTTTAGACCTCATCCAAATGAAAGAGTATACAAATACATTATCCAGCGATACAATGATAAAACTACCAAATGGGAAGAATTAACTACATTAAAACCTAGATTAAATGTAGAATATATAGACAAAAATCTTAAAGACGGAAAAATTTACAAATATAGAATTATTGCTGTAACCTTTGATGGAATAAAATCTTTCCCATCAACACCACTTGTTGTTTCAACCTATCCAAAACCTCCTGTAATTTTAAAAATAAGAGCAAGCACAAATCTTCCTAAAAAAATAAAAGTAACATTTTCACCGGTGCCTAATGCTTTATATTATAAAATTTATATTTCAGATATTCCTGATAATGGATCTTTTACGTTTTATAAAAAAGTAAATTCAACAGTTTTTATAGATCATATTAATAAAGATGGTTATACCAGATATTACAAAGTAACAGCCGTTTCAAAACACGGAACAGAATCTCTTTTAAGCGATACACCTGTTGCAATGGGACAAACACTGCCTAAACCTTCAACACCAATTGTCTCCACTAATAGAATGGGAAATACAATAGAATTTATCTTTACTTCACCTGATAACAGAGCTGTTAAGTATTTGATTGTCAGAAAAGAAAATCAATCATTATTTAAGTCAAACACAAAAAAATTCATTGCCAATTCAAACAGATTTACAGATACATTAAATCCAAAATATTCATACAAATATAAAATTTACGAAATAGACAAATACGGGCTTATTTCAAAAAAACCAGCTATTATAGAGGTCAATTAATGCCCCATATTCTCATAGACAATTTAAAAGATATTTCTTTCCCCTGTAAAATAGGGGAAGTTGAATTTTTATTCAAAGCCGAGCAGTTAATCGCAGTAAAAACAGAAATTTCTAAATTTTTAATAGAAATTAAAAAAAAACAAAACGGATATTTAATAAAATATGACAAAATCACTCGCCCTCTTATAAGTGAAATAAAAAAAGCATATCTTGCATTTGTAAAATTAAACAATGCAAATATAATTTTTGAAAATATATCCGGAATAAAAGAAAAACTCCCTAATAAAAACTTGCTAAATATTACCGATAATCTTGATAGGACAGATATTGTAGAAATAGGATTTGGAAGTGGAAGACATCTTTTACATCTAGCTAAAAAATATCCTAATAAAAATATTTTAGGCATAGAGATTCACAAACCTTCAATCGAACAGGTATTAAAAAGAATTGAACAAGAAAAAATTCAAAACGTAAAAATAATAAACCACGATGCAAGAATTATCCTCAGTAAAATACCTTCAAACTCTCTTCATAGTATTTATGTTCATTTTCCTGTTCCTTGGGATAAAAAACCACACAGACGTGTTATAAATGAAAATTTTTTAAATGAAGCAATAAGAGCACTTAAAAAAAATGGATTTTTACATTTAAGAACGGATAGTGAAAATTATTTTAATTACTCATTAAACGAATTTTTAAAATTTAAAAAAGTCCATTTGCAAATCAAAAAAAACATTCCTTATGAAATAATAAGCAAATATGAACAAAGATGGATAAAACAGGGAAAAAACATATATGATATATATCTATTTTCTCTTGAAGATTCACCTCAAAATTATGAAAATTTTGATTTTACATTTGAAAAAAAATTAAAAAATATTGATTTTAAACCCAAAATATATGATAATTTCGTTATTCATATAGAAAAAATATTTAAAATTGATAAAGACAAAGAGCTTATAAGAGCAACAATAGGCAATGTTAATAAACCTGAGCATATTTACATAATAAATGATAACAAACCTTATTATTTTAAACCGCCAGCTCCCATTAAAGATAATTTTCTGGCACATATTAAGTTAAAAAGGTTGTTTGATGGGTAAAATTATTTTAGCTAAAAATCTCTCTATTAGTTATGATAATGCAAAAATCATCACTTCATCTTCTTTCTCTGTAGAAAATGGGGATTTTGTGTTTTTAACAGGAGTTAGCGGAAGCGGTAAAACAACCGTTATAAAAACTTTATATGGAGAGCATAAACCTTCAAGCGGAGATTTGTATATAGGAGAGTTTAATTTAAGCAGGGTATCAAAATCGAAAATTTCTCTTCTTAGAAGACATCTTGGAATTGTTTTTCAAGATTTCAAACTTATTCCAGAATGGAATATTTTAAAAAACATAACACTTCCTCTTTTAATAGCAGGTATAGATAAAAACACTGCTGAAGATCTTGCAATACAATATTTAAGCAAAGTGAATCTTTCCCATAAAGCAGATAAATTTCCAGAAGAATTAAGCGGAGGAGAACAGCAAAGAGCAGCAATAGCAAGAGCCACTATCCACAATCCTGTAATGATTTTGGCAGATGAACCAATATCTGGACTTGATGAATATTCCGCATCTTTAGTAATGGATCTGTTTAAAAAAGCAAATGAAAGAGGAATTACAATAATTATAGCTTCACATTCTATACCTCAAAATTTTGATATTAATTTCAAACAATTACATATAGAAAAAGGCAAGATATATGAACTCTCTTAAAAGCCATATAACGCTTATTTTAGCATTAACATCAATGATGTTAAGTATATTTTTATTTAGAATTTTTTCTCAAATACTCTATTCTTATCAACAAAACATAACGGATAATTATTCTATTGTTATAGTCAGCACATCAAAATTAATCTCTATTCCTATTGAAAACATTAAAAAAATAGAGCCAATAGACATAAAAGAAGAAATAAAAAAACTAAAACAAAAATATAAAAATATTGATTTTTCAAATATTAAAATGCCTTATTTTTATAAATTAAGATTAAACACCCTTCCATCCCCAGATGAATTAAATGAAATTCAAAGAAAATTAAAACATATTCCCTCAATTAAGAAGATTATGACAAAATCAAGTGCTCAAACAAAAATTTACAATTTGCTTACGCTTTTGAAAATTGTTACCAAAACATTTATGATTTTAGTTGGAATTTTAGGATTTTTGCTTATTTTAAAACAGCTTGAAGTATGGAAATTACTTCATAACGAAAGAATGTATATAATGGAGCTTTTTGGAGCACCTTTTTGGTTTAGAGGTGCGGCATTATTTAAAATAGCTTTTTTGGATTCTATTATCGCTCTTATTTTAACATTTGTAATCGTATATTTAATCATAAATTCTGCATTTTATATAAATATAATCAACGAACTTAATATTAATTTTAAAGTAAATTTTATAAAAGAATTCTTTATTTTAATTTTAATTAGTTTCTTAATTTCGTTTATTTCATCAATATTGGTAATTATAGGGAAAAAATGATATACAAATTCTTAATTATTTTTCTTGCAGTTTTAAGTTTTGCTTCGAATATAAATACAACCAAAATGAAATTAAATCAAAATAAAACATATATTTCAAGGATGAATGAAAAACTTGATTTTCTTGCAAGAAAAATAGTTCATAAGCAAAATATTCTTAAAAAGATAAAAAACAAAATTTCTATTCTTAATAAACAGATTAACACCTTAAATAAAAAACTGATTAATTCCAGCAAAATTCTTTCTAATTTAAATGATCTAAAAAAAGGTTACGAAACAAAAGCCAAAAATATTCAAAACCAAATTACAAATTTTATTTCAGAAAATTATTTTAATATGATACTTAAACCTGAGAATATAAACGATTTAATCAAAAAAGAAGCTACCAATAAAATCCTTGAAAAATATTC
>CAZIBT010000065.1:0-5170 GCA_964537435.1 uncultured Nautiliales bacterium
TTCCGATTGAGCAACAAGTTGAGAAAAAAATAGGAAGAGAAAAAAAAGAAAAACTCCCTAAAACAAAAATAAGGGAATTATGCCGCTCTCATGCAGCTAAATTTATTGAAATACAAAAAGAGGAATTTCAATCTCTTGGGGTTATAGGAGATTGGGAAAATCCTTATAAAACAATGGATTTTGAGTTTGAAGCTAATATATATAAGGCATTAACTAAAATAGCAAAAAAAGGGCTTTTAATAGAAAGAAGCAAACCTGTATTTTGGTGTATGCATGACAAAACTGCTCTTGCTGAAGCTGAAGTTGAATATGAGGAAAAAGAAGATTATTCAATTTATGTAGCATTTCCTTTAACTAAAGAAGCAAATAAAGCTCTTGATATTAAACATGCTAAAATAATTATTTGGACTACAACCCCTTGGACACTTCCGGCAAATATGGGAATTGCTTTAAATCCAGAGGAAAAATATGTTTTAACTAGCGATAATTTTATAGTTGCAAAAGCACTTTTTGAGAGATTAAAAGAAGAGGGAATAGTAAAAGGCGATATAATTAAAGAATTTTATGCAAAAGAGCTTGAAGGTCTAAAAGCTGTAAATCCATTGAATAATAGATTATCAACTATTTTACTAGGTGAACACGTAACAATGGATGGTGGGAGCGGATGTGTTCATACAGCTCCAGGACACGGAGAGGATGATTATAGGGTTTGGCTAAAATATGGATATGAAGATATACTCCAACCGGTTGATAATGAGGGTAAATATTCAAAAATAATGGCAGAAGAAAAACTTCTCGGAGAAAAGTCAGATGAATTTGTCGGAATGCATATATTTGATGCAAATGAAAAAATTTTAGAATTACTTGATGAAAATTTAATTAAAGCCACTAAATTCATACACTCTTATCCGCATTGCTGGAGATGTCATAACCCTGTGGTATTCAGAGCTACAAAACAGTTTTTTATTGCAATGGATAAAGAGACAGATGATATAAGTTTAAGAAATCAGGCTTTAAAAGAAATAGAAAATGTTGAATTTACTCCTTCAACTGGTAAAAACAGGTTAAAAACAATGGTTTCAAACAGACCTGATTGGTGTATAAGCCGTCAAAGAGACTGGGGGGTTCCAATAGCTTTTTTTAGGGATAAAAATACAGGGGAACTTTTACTTGATGATGATATCATAGAAAAAATTTATAATATTTTTAAAGAAAAAGGTGCTGATGCTTGGTATGAAATGAGTATAGATGAGCTTTTGCCAGAAAACAAAAAACATTTAGCGTCAAATATTGAAAAAGTTCAGGATATTTTAGATGTGTGGTTTGATAGCGGTTCAACTTGGTTTGCTGTGCTAAAAAGCGGAAATTATGATGCCGGGGAATATCCTGCAAGTATGTATTTAGAAGGAAGCGATCAGCACAGGGGTTGGTTTCAAAGCTCACTTCTTGTATCTACTTCAATTGAAGGAAAAGCCCCTTATAAATCTATTCTCACCCATGGATTTACTGTTGATGAAAAGGGTGAGAAAATGAGTAAATCTAAAGGTAATGTTGTTGCACCACAAGAAGTTGGCAAAAAATTCGGAACAGAAATATTAAGACTTTGGGTTGCAACGAGTGATTATACAGGTGATATTAAAATCAGCGATAATATTTTAAAACAAGTTTCAGAACAGTATAGAAAAATAAGAAATACTATCAGATTTCTACTTGCAAATGTAAACGATTTGGAAGAGATTAAACTTAATAATCCTTCGATGATAGATAAATGGATTTTAGCTAGGGCTAAAGAAACTTTTGATGAAGTTGTCTATTTATTCGGTAAATATGATTTTTCAAAAGCTATGCAAATTCTAAATAATTTTATAGTAACTGAACTTAGTGCTATTTATCTTGATGTATGCAAAGATAGACTCTATTGTGAAGCACTAAATTCTCCTAAAAGGCGCAATTCTCAAAGTGTAATGGCAATTATTGCTAAAACATTAATTTCACTTTTAGCACCTGTTTTGACTTATACAATGGATGAAGCGATTGAACATGCTCCAAAAGTCATAAAAGAGGATGCTAAAGATGTTTTTGATTTTGTTTATATTCCTTTAAATGAAATTTCAAATCCTATAGATGATGAAATACTTGAAATAAGAAGAAAATTTTATGAAATAGTTGACAAATTGAAAAAAGAAAAAGTAATAAAAGATACGCTTGAGCTTGCAATTGAAACGAATTATGATAAATTACTTAAACAAGAGATGGCAGAATTTTTTAATGTTAGTCTTATATGTGATAATATTGAAAGTGAAAGTTTTGATGAATTTCATATAGGGGAAGATGAAAGATTTGTAATAAAAATCAAAAAATCACCTTTATACAAATGTCCTAGATGTTGGAGATATTTAGCTGAAGAAAATGAACTTTGTGAAAGATGCAAGGAAGTTATAAATGGATAAACCTATTCCATTTAGTATAATATTAATCAGTGCATTTATTTTATTAATTGTAAGTTTGATTGTTTATATTTGGCTTAAAAGTTTAATTATAAAGGATAGTGATGATAACATTGAAAGAAGCTCTTAATTTACCAAAAGAAGAATTAAAAGAAATTAAAAAAGATATTAACAACAAAGCAAAAGAAAATAAAAATTTAGGTGGTTATATTGAACAGTTTTTGGATGAGGATTTAAATGAACTTGGCGAAGGGATTCCTATTGCTATTAAAGACAATATAAATGTAAAAGGATGGGATGTTACCTGTGCTTCTAAAATTTTAAAAGGATATGTTGCTCCATATAACGCAACAGTAATTGAAAAAATGCTTGATGCAGGGCTTAGCCCTTATGGCAGATGCAATATGGATGAATTTGCAATGGGAAGCTCTACTGAAACCAGTCAGTATGGAAAAACATTAAATCCACATAATCCAAATTGTGTCCCGGGAGGAAGCAGCGGGGGAAGTGCGGCAGTTGTTGGAGCTGGTCTTGCTATTGCGGCACTTGGAAGTGATACTGGAGGAAGTATCCGCCAACCTGCTGCGTTTTGCGGGGTTGTAGGGATGAAACCGACTTATGGCAGAGTTAGCAGATACGGACTTATTGCCTTTGCAAGTTCTCTAGATCAAATAGGTCCAATTACCCAAAATGTAGAGGATGCAGCTATCCTTTATAATATAATAGCTGGATATGATAAAAACGATTCAACTTCTGCTCCTGTTGAAAATAAAAAAATTATATTTAATGAAAACAGAAAATTAAAAATTGCAGTAATTGATAATTATATTGATGAAGCAAATGACGAAATTAAAAAACAGATTTTAAATGTTATTGAAACCCTTAAAAAAGAAGGTCATACAATTATCCATAAAAAATTAATGAATTCAAAAATTGATGTGGCCACTTATTATGTTGTTGCAACTGCTGAAGCCAGCTCAAACCTTGCAAGATTTGATGGAATGAGATATGGGAATAGAATTGAAGGAAAAGATCTTAAAGAAACATATAAACTAACACGTGCACAATTTGGGGAAGAAGTTAAAAGAAGGATAATGCTTGGAACATTTGTTTTGAGCAGCGGATATTATGATGCATATTACATTAAGGCTATGAAAGTTAGACATTTGATAAAACAAGAGTTTGAGAAATTATTCAATGAAGCCGATTTGGTTTTAACTCCTGTAACTCCTACAACGGCATTTGAGTTTGGAAGTAAAAAAGACCCACTTGAGATGTATTTAAGTGATATTTATACAATCAGTGTTAATTTAGCGGGAGTTCCAGCCATCTCCCTACCTATTGGGAAAGATAGTAAAAATTTGCCGATAGGAATGCAGCTTATTGCAAAACATTTTGATGAACAAACTCTTTTTGACGGAGCAAAAATAGTTGAAAATCTTCTAAAGGATAGTAAATGAAAATAAAATACAAAGCTCTTACGTTTGAAGATGTTTTATTAGTTCCTAAATATTCAAATGTCTTGCCAAAACAAGTTGAACTTAAAACTAGATTTACAAAAAATGTAACTTTAAATATCCCTATAGTTTCAGCTGCAATGGATACTGTAACAGAAGCTAGAGCGGCTATTGCACTTGCTAGACTTGGAGGAATTGGGGTAATTCATAAAAATATGGATATAGAAACTCAGGCAAAAGAAGTAGAAAAAGTTAAAAAAAGTGAAAGCGGTATTATAATCGATCCGGTTAAAATTGGACCAAATGAGCCTATTGCAAAAGCGCATGAAATTATGGCTAATTA
Organism: uncultured Nautiliales bacterium; assembly: GCA_964537435.1. GTDB lineage: Bacteria > Campylobacterota > Campylobacteria > Campylobacterales > Nautiliaceae > JALTBU01. Next base: position 4,248 of record CAZIBT010000065.1, read on the forward strand.
TAGAATTTCAGGTGTTCCGGTTGTTGATGAAAATAATAAACTTATAGGAATTTTAACAAACAGAGACCTTAGATTTGAAAAAGATTTGACTAAAAAAGTAAAAGAGCTTATGACCCCTTTACCTCTTGTAACAGCAAAAGAAGGTATTAGCTTAGACGAAGCCGAAAAAATTTTACACGAAAACAAAATAGAAAAATTACCTATTGTAGATGATGAAGGATTTCTTAAAGGGCTTATAACAATTAAAGACATTCAAAAGAAAAAAGATTATCCAAATGCCAATAAAGATAAATTCGGAAGATTAAGAGTTGCTGCGGCTGTAGGAGTTGGAAATGGTATAGAAAGAGCTGCTGCTTTGGTTGGCGCAGGAGTTGATGTAATTGTTGTTGATTCTGCACATGGACACTCTCAAGGAATACTCGATTTGGTAAGCGCTATTAAAGAGAGATTTGAAGTTGATGTGGTAGCTGGAAATGTTGCAACTGCAGAGGCTACAAAGGATTTGATTAAAGCAGGAGCCGATGGGGTTAAAGTAGGAATTGGCCCTGGAAGTATTTGCACTACAAGAATAGTAGCAGGTGTAGGGGTTCCTCAAATAAGCGCTATTGATGAGTGTGCTCGTGAGGCAGCAAAATATGATGTGCCTGTAATTGCCGATGGTGGTATTAAATATTCAGGTGATATTGCCAAAGCTTTAGCTGTTGGAGCTAGTTCGGTAATGGTAGGAAGTTTATTAGCAGGAACAGAAGAATCTCCAGGTGAAACTATTATGTATCAAGGAAGACAATATAAAGCTTATAGAGGAATGGGAAGTATAGGTGCTATGCAAAAAGGAAGTAATGATAGATATTTCCAAGAAGGAACAGCTGCTGATAAATTAGTTCCAGAAGGAATTGAAGGAATGGTTCCATATAGAGGCAAAA
>CAZIBT010000066.1:0-5054 GCA_964537435.1 uncultured Nautiliales bacterium
TTTCATTAGCCTTTTAAAAATTATATCAAATTTGTCTTTTTTTGTTTCAAAATCAGTCTTATATAAGAAATTATTATAAAAAAGTAACAAAAAAATGTTACTTTTAGTTACCAAAAAGTGTTGTTGTATAATAAAGGTTTAATAGAAGTTTTTGAATTTGAAGCTTTAAAATTTTAATATTCAAATAATTACTAGTCTGTGAATTTTGGAGAATTTCCAAATCATCCTTAGTTGCATTTCCAGCTTTAATAGAATCTTCTGTTGAAGAGATTAAAGAATTGTAAATTTTTATATTATCTTTATAAATTGCTATTTTATCATTTAAATATTTAATCTGTTTTAAAATCTTTTTAAAATTATTAATAAGCTCCCTTTTTGTTTGCAAAATATCAAGATTTGATTTTAGATAATTTAATTTTGCACTTTCTATTTTGTTTTTGGCACTGACATCAAAAGGTAATGAAATACCAACTCCTATATTGTAAAAATTTTCCTTTGAATCTTGAAAAGATATTGAATTATCGGTGTAATGAGTTTTCTGATAATTCAAAGACGCATTTATAAAGACGCTAAAAAGAGTATTGCCAACTTGCATTTTATATAAATCATAATTTATTTTTTTTTGTTTGCGGCTTAGTTGAAGTTTTATGTTATTATTTAAATATTCTTTCTCATTTATAATATTAAAAAGTTTTGTATTTACATTTTTTATATTCATATCCGAAATATTTTTGAAATCATATATTATTTCTTGATTTGAATATTCCAAATCTTTTAAAGAAAGCTTTAAATTGTTTAATGAAAGCAAAGCGTCATTTAAAAAATTAATATCAAGTGTGCCGTTTTTATATTCCTCTTTTTTTCTTTTTATATCTATTTTAGCGTTTTTTATTTGAAGTAAAATTATTTTTTTGTTTAATTCATTTATTTTATAATCAATGGCCAAAGAATAGGCGTTTTTGATTAATGTTTTTCTTTGCAATGCAATATTATTTAAATTGAAATTTTTTAAAACATTAGCATATCTTATCGAATAATATATCGCACCGCTTTTAAAAACAGGTTGATTTAAAGTAACGCTGAAAGTATTTGTAATTTGAGTATTTGGCTTTAAAGTATTATTTTTTGAAATAGTGTATTGAAGTATAATTGGATTAATCCATGATTTTTTTGTTATATTGGACTGCTCTATAGAATTTTTCTTTTGAATTTCAAAATTTTTACGCTCTAAATTGCTTAAAATATTTGCAAAAAGCAACAAAGGAATAAATAATAAAACTTTTTTCATTAATTTTTCCCTTTGTTTAATGCAAGTTTTAACCTTTCAAACCCTTCGTCAATTTCTTCGAAACTTATGGTAAGTGGAGGCAAAAATCTAACCGAATGGCTTCCGGCTTTTAGCACTAAAACCCTCTCTTCAAATGCTTTTTTAATAATTTCATCCCTAGTTGTTGTGTCTTTTGTTTTCAATGCTCTCATAAGCCCATATCCCGCTACGCTTTCAAACATCAAAGGAAACTCTTTTGCAATTTCGACTAGTTTATTCTCAAAATATTCTATTCTCTCATCTAATTTTCCCGATTTTTTTTCTTCATGCAAAATTTCGCAAACTTCAATTCCCGCACGGGTTGAGAGATAATTTCCCCCAAATGTGCTGCCATGATCTCCCGGTTTTAATACATCAGTAAGTCTGGTTACGACTGCTCCTATTGGAACACCGCCTCCAAGACCTTTTGCAAGTGTGATTATATCTGGATGAATTTCATATAAATCGCTTGCATAAAATTCCCCTGTTCTGTAAATCCCTGTTTGAACTTCATCCACAATCAGTAAAATGTCTCTTTTTTTAAGCTCTTTTTCAAGCTTTTGAATTTCATCCTTATCAAACGGATTAACTCCCCCTTCCCCTTGAATTAATTCAATCATTACACCAACAGTTTTATCATCTATTTTGTTATAAATATCTTTTATATTTTTTGCATAAATAAACCCATCCGGAAAAGGTCCAAAATATTGATGAAATTTAGGCTGTCCAGTGGCTTTAAGTGTTGAAATAGTTCTTCCGTGAAATGAATTTTCAAGCGTAATTATTTTATATCTTTTAATCTCACCTTCACTTTCCCCATATTTTCTTGCTATTTTCAAAGCTGTCTCATTCGCCTCTGCACCGCTGTTGCAAAAAAATACCCCAGCTTCACCGTAATGTTTAACCAAAATTTCAGCCAGTTTTTCTTGCGGAGGAATTCTATAAAGGTTTGAAATATGAATTATTTTTTTAGCCTGATCGCATATGGCATTTGTTAATCTTTCATTTGCATGCCCTACACTCACAACGCCTATACCACTGGTAAAATCGATATATTTTTCATTTTTTTCATCAAAAAGTGTAGCGTTTTTTCCTTTTATAAATTTTACATCGAATCTGGAATATGTATTCAAAAGCATCGATTTCCTTTTTTGTGTTATAATATCAAAAAAAGAATTAAAACAACTAAAATTGATAAACAAAAAGAAAGAATAACTTTTTAAGAAGTGTAATTAATATGACAAAAATTCTTTATCTAATTATCAAAAATAAATTTACGTATCATAAAAACTAATTTCATATCCGCTTATATCGTTTTTACTAAAAACCCCTATTTTACTTTCAAACATTTTTAAAAAACTCATTAAATTCATAAGCTCAATATCATCAACATCTCCAATTATAATACTTATTTTTTTCGCTTCATCCATCAAATATAAAATCCCCGCAATCTCTTCAAGTGTAGTGTTATGGTTTAGTATCTCTTTTTTTACTCTAACACCTTTTAAAATTTCAACAAAATCCTCAAACTCATCTGAATTTTTAAGCCCTTCATCATATATTTCAAACACATAAGCAAGCCTAGCAAGCAAAAGAGGCAATTTTTCGCTTGTTTTTGGTATATCGACTTTTGAAAAATCTGATTTTCCTCCTATAACGGCAACATTTTTAAGCAAATTTTTAGGTTTTTCGTTATAATAAATTATTAAATCCGATTCTTTTAAAAATTCGCTATTTTTATTGGTATAAAAATTATCTTTTTTTCTTATCATTATTGCCCTTTCAAATAAAATTCACAGGATCAACATCTATTTTAACATCTTTGTTAATGCAAGGATATATTAATTTTTGTAAATTTTTCCCTTTAAGTAAAATTTGATAACGGTATTTGTTTTTCAATTTAAATATAGGAGCTTCCCCATATCCCACAATTTCCTTTTTCTTACCTAAACATTCAAGAAACTTTTGCATTTTAATATATGCTTTTTCTTTTGTTTTATCTGAAAACTCAAGTTTAACCATTCTGGCAAAAGGAGGATAATTAAGCTCTTTTCTCATTTTTATTTCTTCATTGTAAAATTCCTCATAGCTTCTGTCAAAAAACTCTTTATTTAAAGTCTGAACAATAACTTCCCCATTTTCTTTCCTTCCTGCTCTGCCTTCAACCTGTCTTGCAAGAGCAAAAGCCCTCTCCCCTGCCCTAAAATCTGCAGAATTGAGTAAAAAATCAATATCCAAAACAATAGCAAGTTTTACATCCGGATAATCATGCCCTTTGCTTAACATTTGTGTGCCTATTAAAATATCAATATTTTTTTCGCTGAAATTTTTGAGGATTTTATCTATTCTGGTTTTTGAAGTGATTATATCTCTGTCAAATTTTTCTATTCTTACCCCCGGAAAAATATTTTCAAGACGCTCTTTTAGCTCACTCGTGCCTATTCTTTCGTTTAAAAATTCATCACTCCCGCATTTTGCGCATACTTTCGGAATCCTTTCGGTATGATTGCAGTAATGACACACAAGCGCTCTTTTTTGTTTATGAACGCTCATTGCAACATCGCAGTTCGGACATTTAACAGCTTCGCCACATTTTGCACATATCATATATTTGAAATTAGCACGAGTTGGAATAAAAATTATCACCTGTTTTTTTTCTTCAAGAGTTTTTTTAATTTTCTCAATTACAAACTCATCAAAACTTTCAACAAAATATCTTTTTTTATTTGTTTTGTAAAAAGTTCCTTTTAGTCTGAAATGCGGAAATTTATATAAATCACTAACTAGTGGTGTTGCGCTTCCTAGCACCACTTTTGCTTTATATTCCTTGCCAAATACTATTGAGAGGTCTTTGGCGTTGTATTTTGGTGTTTGTTCGGATTTATACGAATCATCATGCTCTTCATCCACTATTATAAGACCTATTTTTTCAAAAGGCAAAAATAACGCACTTCTAGCTCCGGCGATTATTTTTATTTTTCCTTCAAATATTCCTTTTAAAATTTTTTCTTTTTTCTTTTTGGTAACTTTACTGTGCCAAACTTCTATTAAATCCCCAAAATGCTTTTTAAGTCTACGCTCCATTTGAGAAGTTATGGCAATTTCAGGCAACAAAAATATAACCTCTTTACCTTCATTAATTGTTTTTTCTATAAGCTTTATATAAATTTCTGTTTTCCCACTCCCCGTATCTCCAAAAAGAATACTTACATTGTTTTTTTTTAAAAATTCTAAAGCCTCTTTTTGTTTACTTGATAATTGGATATTTGTTTTAATTTTATCCGCAATTTTCCATTTTCCATTTTCAATTTTCAATTGAAACAATCCTGCCGCTTCTCCTATAGAACAAAGATAATATTTTGAAATAAATTCAACGATTTTTATTTTTTTATCCGAAAAAAAAGATACTTTTTGAATTATAGATTTTGTTTTGAAAGAAGGTTTTGAAACTTCACTTACTACAATCCCAATTGCTTTTTTATTTCTGATTGGAATTTCGACAATATCGCCCTTTTTTAAAGATTTTTCATAATGATAAGTAAAAATATTTGGAGTATTTAAAAGTGCGACTTCGTAATATTTCATAGTTAAAAATCTGAACAGTTGTAATCATTTGTTCCGCTTACATTTTGACATTTAAATTTACAATTATCATCAGTATTATTATCATAATGAAATGTTACCACAATGCTGCCTATTGTAGCATTATAATCGGTCCCATTCCCATCCCATTTAATATCACCGCTGT
>CAZIBT010000067.1:0-5021 GCA_964537435.1 uncultured Nautiliales bacterium
TTTCTGGAGTATAAAAAATGGGGTTTATTATTTTGATGGTAGATATTATTTTATTTTAAAATTAAATACAGGAAAATACACTTATTTAATTAGAGTAAAAAATAATAATATTAAATTGCTAAAGAAAGTTAACAATCAACAAACTGCAAAAACTTTAGTATTTTGACTAAACTTTCTTGACAAATTAATGTAAATTTATTATAATTTTATTGTAAAAAAAATTTTTTAAGGAGGGAGAAATGTGGCCAACAGTATTTGATCCATTTAAAGAATTACAAGATATTGAAAGAAGACTTGGAGCTGTTTTGAATGTAAATAAACCAGTCCAAAAAGTAGATATTTTCACACCTGCGGTTAATGAAAAAGCAGATGAAAAAGGTTATTATTTAGAAGTTGATTTACCAGGGGTTAAAAAAGAAGATATAGACATTTCTATTAATGAAGGTGTGTTGAGTATTTCTGGTGAGAGAAAACTTGAAAAAAAAGAAGAAAAAGATAATTACACCAGAATAGAAAGCTTTTTTGGAAGATTTGAAAGAGCATTTAAACTACCTAACGATGCAGATTTAGAAAATATTGATGCTAAATATGAAAATGGTGTTTTGAAAATTTTTATTCCAAGAAAAGCAAAAGCGGAGGGTAAAAAAATAGAAGTTAAATAATTTTCCCCTCCTTTTGATATAATTTTCAAAAAGGAGGGAGAGTGAATTTTATTGAAAAATATTTTAAACTTTCTCAAAAAAATACTTCAATTTCAACTGAAATCAGGGCTGGTTTTACTACATTTTTAGCAATGATGTATATAGTTCCTGTAAATGCTTCTATTATGAGTTTAACCGGTATGCCTTTTGATGCATTAATTACTGCAACAGCTGTTGTAACTATTATCTCTACTATTTTAAATGGTATTTGGTCTAATACTCCAGTTGCTATGAGTGTAGGAATGGGGCTTAATGCTTATTTTACTTTTGGACTTGTAAAAGGAATGGGAATTCCTTGGCAAACAGCCCTTGGAATAGTTATGATTTCAGGTCTTATTTTTTTGGCTTTGTCTTTTACTAAATTTAGGGTATGGGTATTAGATAGTGTGCCAGTTGATCTTAGAAGGGCGATAAGTGCAGGAATTGGCGCTTTTATTGCATTTATTGGACTTAAGGGAATGGGAGTTATTGTAGATAATCCTGCAACGCTTGTATCCCTTGGAAATATCAAATCTCCTGAAGTAATGCTTGGAATATTGGGGTTTTTACTGGCTGCTGTTTTTTATACTTACAGAATTAAAGGTGCTTTTATTCTATCTATTGTATTAACTTCCATTGTAGCTTGGATATTTGGACTTGCAAAATTACCTGAGGGTATAATTTCGATGCCGGCAGGTTTTTCATCTATAGCTTTTCATTTTGATATTATGAGTGCGTTGAAACTTAGTCTTTTGCCGGTAATTATTACTTTTTTGGTTACAGATATGTTTGATACCATAGGAACTCTTGCAGGTATAGGGCTTAGAGCGGGTTTATTTAAAAATGGATCTAAAGAACTTCAAAAGACACTTGAAGCCGACGCAGCCGCTACTGTAATTGGGGCTAGTCTTGGGACATCTACAACTACATCTTTTATTGAAAGTGCCGCAGGAGTAGAAGAAGGCGGAAGAACAGGGCTTACGGCTGTAGTTACAGGTCTTTTTTTTATAACAACATTATTTTTTCTGCCTATTTATAAAGCAATTCCCGATAATGCAGTTTATCCTATTTTGGTAATGGTCGGAGTTTTGATGTTTAGTGAGCTAAAAAATATTGATTTTAGCGACCATGTAATTGCAGTTAGCAGTTTTATTACTGTAATTCTAATGCCTCTTACTTATTCAATTACGATAGGGCTTAGTGCAGGATTTGTATTGTATCTTGTTTTGGCGCTGCTAAAAAAAGAATTTGATAAAATCAATATAGGAACTATAACTTTGGCTCTTATAGGCTCTTTGGCATTTATCTTTCACTAATTCCTTTTGAAAAGGAAATATTGTAAAAAATTTATCTTTTTTATTCCCTTCTTATTTCTCCCATTTTCCATTTCACTCATTTATTTATGTTATAATTCCATCCCCCTAAGCGATAAGAGGCTTTGCAATATGAGTGAAATCAGCACTTATTTATTGCAAGGGCTGGCCATCGTGCCTATGGGGATAATTGAAGTTATGAAGTTCTAAGAAATAAAGTTCCAAAGTTATTTATAATACTTGGAACTAGGAACTTAAAACAAGGAACTAAAAAACAAGGGGTTATTATGAAAGTTAGAGCATCAGTTAAAAAGATTTGCCCTAAATGCAAAATTGTTAAAAGAAAAGGTGTTGTAAGAGTAATTTGTGAAAATCCAAGACACAAACAAAGACAAGGATAAAAAATGGCGAGAATTGCGGGAATTGACTTACCAAAAAACAAAAAAATAGAATATGCTCTTCCATATATTTATGGAATAGGGCTTACACTATCAAGAAAAATCTTAAAAGATACAGGGATTGATCCGAATAAAAGGGTTTATGAACTAACTGAAGAGGAAATTTCTACATTAAATAAAGAAATTCAAAATAATTATGTTGTTGAAGGCGAACTTAGAAAAATTGTTCAGCTTAATATTAAAGAATTAATGGATTTGGGTTGTTATAGAGGTCTTAGACATAGACGTGGACTTCCTGTTAGAGGACAAAGAACTAAAACTAATGCCAGAACAAGAAAAGGCAAAAGAAAAACTGTTGGTGCAAAAGCGAAATAAGGGGAGTTAAATGGCAAAAAGAAAAATAACTAAAAAGAAAAAAATTAAAAAACAAGTAGGTCGTGGAGTTGTTTATATAGCAGCGACATTTAATAATACAATGATTACTGTAACTGATGAAATGGGTAATGCATTGTGCTGGAGTTCTGCTGGAGCATTAGGATTTAAAGGTAGTAAAAAATCAACTCCATTTGCAGCTCAACAAGCAGTAGAAGATGCTATGAATAAAGCAAAAGAATATGGAATTAAAGAAGTTGGAATCAAAGTGCAAGGACCAGGCGGTGGTAGAGAAACTGCTGTGAAAACAGTTGGAGCAATTGAAGGTATTAAAGTTTTGTGGATGAAAGATATAACTCCGTTGCCGCATAACGGTTGTAGACCAAGAAAAAGAAGAAGGGTGTAACCATGGCTAGATATACAGGACCTGTTGAAAGAATAGAAAGAAGACTTGGTGTTAGTTTAGAGCTTAAAGGTGAGAGAAGATTAGCAGGTAAAAGCGCACTTGATAGAAGACCATATGCTCCAGGACAGCACGGACAAAGAAGAACTAAAATTTCAGAATACGGATTGCAGCTAAGAGAAAAACAAAAAATAAAAAATTATTATGGTGTGTTAGAAAGGCAGTTTAGAAGATTTTTCCAAGAAGCAAATAGACAAGAAGGCTCAACAGGGGAAAATTTAATCAGATTGCTTGAAAGACGTCTTGATAATGTAGTTTATAGAATGGGATTTGCAACTACCAGAAGATTTGCAAGACAACTTGTAACTCATGGGCATATTTTGGTGAATGGAAAAAAAGTAAATATTCCTTCATATCTAGTAAAAGAAGGCGATAGAATCGAAATTAAAGAAAAATCAAAAAATAATCCTCAAATTCAAAGATCTTTGGAACTTACTGCTCAAACAGGTATAGCTCCATGGGTTGATGTAGACAAAGAAAAAATGGTAGGAGTTTTCCAAAGAATTCCTGATAGAAGTGAAGTAAATATTCCAGTTGAAGAGAGATTAGTAGTTGAGTTATACTCTAAATAATAGGGGCTAAAAATGAATAAAATAAAAACAGAAGTTTTGATCCCAAGTGATTTTTCATATAAAAAAGAAAACAACAAAGCTATAATAGAGGTTTATCCTTTTGAGGCTGGCTTTGGTGTTAGTGTAGCCCATCCTATAAGAAGAACGTTAATAGCAGCTAGTTTGGGATATGCACCGATTGCACTTAAAATAGAAGGTGTAAAACATGAATTTGATTCTTTAAAAGGAATGTTTGAGGATGTTGCAAGTTTTATAATCAATCTTAAAAACATCAGATTCAAAATCAAAGATACCAATAAAGATGAAGTGGAAGTTGATTATCATTTTATAGGACCTAAAGAAATTAGAGGAGAAGATTTAAATAATGATGATGTCCAAATAGTTACGCCTAATGAATATATTGCCACTTTAAATGAAGAAGGTGAGCTTAAATTAACATTGATTATAAAAAAAGGTATGGGATTTGTAGCTGTTGAAAATTATAGAGACCAGTTGCCTGAAGGGTTTATAGGGCTTGATGCATATTTTTCTCCTATCAAAAAAGTCGTATATAATATTGAAAAAATATTGGTTGAGGATGATCCTAATTTTGAAAAAGTAATTTTCGAAGTTGAAACAGACGGTCAGATTGACCCTATTGATGCATTTAAAAATGCAATTAATACATATTTAAATCAATTTAGTGTATTTTCAAAAGAATTTAAACTTGAATCAATCCAACCCCAAGAAGTAGAACTTGGAGATGAATATAATGCTTTATTGAATTCAATAGAAAATTTAAATTTAAGAAGCAGAAGTTTTAATGCACTTGATAGGGCTGGTATTAAATATATAGGTGAACTTGTATTAATGGGAAAAGAAAAAATTTCCAATATTAAAAACCTTGGGACAAAATCACTTGAAGAAATTTTTGAAAAATTGGAAGAAGCCGGTTTTCCTCTTAGTAAGCCGTTGCCTCTAAATGTAAAAAAAGTTATTGAGGAAAGAATAGAGAAATTAAAGGAGCAATCATGAGACATAGACATGGATATAGAAAGCTGGGGCGTGATAGCGAACATAGAGCCGCACTTTTGAAAAATCTTGCGTGTGATTTGATAGAACACGAAAAAATAAATACAACAGTGCCAAAAGCAAAAGAGCTTAGAAGATATATTGAAAAAATTATTACAAAAGCAAAAAATGCTGATTTTAATACTCACAGAGCAATTTATTCAAAACTAGGT
>CAZIBT010000068.1:0-4922 GCA_964537435.1 uncultured Nautiliales bacterium
TATTCAAATGCCTTTTGAAGCTGTTCGGATGTTATTTTCCCTTCTTTTAAAAGTTTTTCACCTTTTACCAATATTTTTCCTTTTTAATAAGTTGCTTATTTTTATAAAAACTTAATATCAATTCATTTGCATTAATATTATAATTAATTTTTACCTTTGTATTACCAAGATTTAATTCATATGAATTATTTTTAACATCAGGAGTTTCTTTTTTTGTTAAATAAAAAATTTTTCCCAAATCATCATTTTCTATATAAGGAATAGTAATATTTTTGAGATTCAATCCATCCTCAATATATCTTATTAAAAAATTTTTTATAGTAAAAAGAGAAATAATATATGTGGAATTTATTCTACCCATTTTTGTATATCTTAAATTCTTTGCTAAATCCAAAGCATATACCAAATAGTGTTTTTTTAAACATGAATATGCCACAATTGAAAGTAAATCCTCTCTTTTCCCTGCAAATTCATTTATATATTTCCATCTGTTCAGGCAAAGATACGAATAATAATGATTTTTAAAAAGATAAGGTATTGTTTTGGTGCTTAAATCTTCTGCTTGCACAAACAACGCAAAAATAAATATTAAAACAAATCTCATACTATTCCTTTTTTAATTTACACAAAAAATTATACCATAGATATACTATTTTGATATAATTGCAAAAAAAGGAGAGATTAATGGCTTTAAACATTTATTATGATAAAGACTGTGATTTAAACATTATTAAAAGTAAAAAAGTTGCAATGATTGGATTTGGTTCTCAAGGACACGCTCATGCTCTTAATCTAAGAGATAGCGGAGTTGATGTAGTTGTAGGATTGAGAAAAGGGGGCAAATCATGGGAAAAAGCGGAAAAATTTAATTTTAACGTTTTACCTGTGGCTGAAGCTGTTAAAGATGCAGATGTAGTTATGATTTTACTACCAGATGAAATTCAACCGGATGTATATTATGAAGAAATTGAACCAAATCTTAAAGAAGGCGCAACTATTGCTTTTGGGCATGGATTTAATATTCATTTTCAATTGATTAAACCAAGAAAAGATTTGAATGTAATTATGATAGCCCCAAAAGCACCCGGGCATACAGTTAGAAGCGAATTTGTTAAAGGTGGAGGAATCCCAGATTTAATTGCTGTATACCAAGGCGGTGAAGAAGCTAAAAAATTGGCTCTTTCTTATGCAAGCGCAATAGGAGGAGGAAGAAGCGGAATTATTGAAACAACCTTCAAAGACGAAACCGAAACAGACCTTTTTGGAGAACAAGCAGTTCTATGCGGTGGTGTTACAAGTCTTATAAAAGCCGGATTTGATACATTAGTAGAAGCTGGATATGCTCCTGAAATGGCCTATTTTGAATGTATGCATGAATTAAAACTTATTGTTGATTTGTTATATGAAGGTGGAATGGCCACAATGAGATATTCTATCTCAAATACTGCAGAATACGGAGATTATGTGAGCGGTCCAAAGGTTGTAGGAGAAGAATCAAGAAAAGCTATGAAAAATATACTTAAAGAAATTCAAAACGGTAAATTTGCAAAAGATTTTATACTCGAAAGAAAAGCTGGATATGTAAGAATGAATGCGGAAAGAGCATTAACAGAAAATTCTTTACTAGAACAAACAGGTAAAAAATTAAGAGAAATGATGCCATGGATTACTAAAAATAAATTGGTAGATCAAAATAAAAATTAATATTTTCTAAAAGGGCTTTTTGAGCCCTTCATAGAGAATATTAAAGGAGTAATATGTCAGAAGTTATTACAATTACAAGCGGGAAAGGCGGAGTTGGAAAGTCGACAACAACTGCAAATGTTGCAACTGCCCTTGCGTTGAATGAAAAAAAAGTCATAGCAATAGATTTTGATATAGGTCTTAGAAATCTCGATATGATATTAGGACTTGAAAACAGAATTGTATATGATGTGGTTGATGTTATGGATAAAAGATGTAATTTAGCTCAAGCAATAATTAAAGATAAAAGAACACAAAATCTGCACTTTCTACCTGCCTCTCAAACAAAAGATAAAACCGTTTTGGATAAAGAAAAAGTTGAAAATTTAATTAACGAATTAAAAAAAGATTTTGATTATATATTAATAGATTCTCCTGCTGGAATTGAAAGTGGATTTGAGCATGCAATATATTTGGCAGATAAAGCACTTATAGTTTCCACACCTGAAATTTCATCTGTGCGGGATGCTGATAGAGTTATAGGAATAATTGATGCAAAAAGCAAAAAGGCAAAAGAAGGCAAAGAAGTTGAAAAATATATTGTAATCAACAGATTAAAACCAGAAATGGTCGAAAAGGGTGAAATGCTCTCAACTGAAGATGTATTGCATATTTTAGCTCTTCCACTTATAGGAATAATTCCTGATGATGAAGAAATTATTCAATCTACAAACCTTGGAGAACCAGTTGCTCTTAAAAAGAATTCACTTGTTGGAGAAGCTTATAGGAGAATTGCCAAAAGATTGGAAGGGGAGGATATTGAATTTTTGGATTTGAAAACAAAAAAAGGATTTTTTAGTAAATTAAAAGGATTATTTAAATGAGTTTTTTTGATATTTTTAAAAAGAAAAAAAGTAAAGATGTAGCAAAAGATAGACTGATGATGATGCTTGCATATGAAAGAGCCCATACTCAAATAGATAATCTTGATGAAATGAAAAAAGAGTTGATAAATGTTGTAAAAAAATATTTAAATGTCAAAGATATCCATATTAAAAATTCTTCCAATCAGGACATAGAAACTCTAGAAGTGGAAATTTTGCTTAATAAATGAAAAAAAAGCGTTCTTCATCCAAAAAGAAAAAAACAAAATTTTCTTTTTATAAACTTATTATTTTAATACTTTCAGTATCTATTTTTTTATTGATAGGATTTATTGGAGGCTATATTCTAAATGAAAACAAATCACAAACAAAAATAAAACAATATCAAAACACTTTAAAAATTTTGGAACAAAAAGTTAATAAACTTTCCAAAGAATTAAAAAAAACAAATCAATATTCAAAAAAACATTTAATCCAAAATTCAGAAATTTTAGATTTGCTAAATTCTCCACAAAAAATAAAAAAAAGCACTCAAATTATAAAAAATACAAAAATGAAAATTAATAAACCAAAATTGGTAATAATCATAGATGATATGGCATTTAAATATGAAGTAAATCTCTTAAAACAAATTCCATATCATATAACCCCTTCCTTTTTTCCGGTAACTAAAAGACACCCCTTTACACCCCTTTATGCAAAAGAATTTCCAGATTATATGGTGCATGTTCCTATGCAAGCTTTTAATTATGCACATCCGGAGCCTAATACCTTGCAAACAAATAGTTCATTTGAAACAATTCAAAATAGAATCAATATAATAAAAAAAGAATTTCCAAGAGCAAAATTTATAAATAATCATACAGGTAGTAAGTTTACTTCCAATTTTTCGGCAATGAGCAAACTTTTTGAAGTTTTAAAAGAAGATAATTTGGGTTTTGTTGATTCAATGACAACCCGTTTTTCAAAATCAGAAGAAGTTGATAAAATATATAAAATACCTTTATTTAAAAGAGATATTTTTTTAGATGATAAAGAAAATCCTGATTATATAAGAAATCAACTTAAAAAAGCAATTGAAATTGCAAAAAGAAGAGGATATGCAATAGCAATAGGACATCCTCATAAAATCACACTTGAAACATTAAAAAATTCAAAAGACCTCTTAAATCAGGTTGATGTAATTTACATAGATGAACTGGCAAAATATGCAAAAAATTAAAATAAATAATTTCACACTTTTTTATAAAGGCAATTTAAGTCTTTTAAATAAACCCAAAATTGCTATTGTTGGAAGCAGAAAAGCAAGCAAATATACAAAAGAAACGACTTATTTAATTGCAAAAAAATTATCCAAAAAATATGTTATAGTAAGCGGAGGAGCACTTGGTGTTGATACCGAAGCCCATAGAGGCGCATATCCAAACACTATTTTTATATCACCCTCATCTCTTGATTTGATTTATCCTAAATCAAACGAAACATTAATCAAAAATATCTATAAAAATGCACTTGCTTTGAGTGAATATGAAAATAATTATTCTCCCTATAAACATACTTTTCTTCAAAGAAACAGAATTATAGTAGCTTTGAGTAAATTTGTAATAATTGCAGAAGCAGATATAAAAAGTGGCAGTATGAGAAGTTTCGAATGGGCAAAAGAGTATGGTAAAAAAGTTTTCGTCTTACCGCATAGAATCAACGAGAGTTCAGGTACCAGATATTTAGCTTCTAGTAATCAAGCAGAAGTTATATGGGATATAGATGAATTTTGTAAAAATTTAGGAATTGAAGATAATCAAAAAATTTTAAATTTAAATGAAGCTCTTAAAAAATATGGAACTCAGCTTTATGAAATGGAACTTGAAGGAAAGATAAGTATAAAAAATGGAAAAGTCTATTTTAATTAGGAATTTAAATGAAAAATACTAAAAACTCATCCACCCATCTCCTATTTCATCCGTTTAAGCCAATAATTTTTGAAGATAGTGAAATACTTATACTTGGGACTTTCCCTTCTATAAAATCTTTTGAAAATGAGTTTTATTACGGACATCCGAAAAATCAGTTTTGGGAAATTTTAAGCATAATTTTTAACGATAAAAAGCCTAATTCTATTGAAGAGAAAATAAATTTTCTAAAAAAACATAAAATTGCCTTGTGGGATGCTATATGCGAATGCGTAAGAGAAAAAGGAAATTCAAGAGATGATAATTTAAAGAATATAAAACCTTGTCCAATTGAAGATTTACTTAAAAGTTATCCAAATATAAAAAAAATAGCCGTTACTTCAAGACTTGGAGAAAAAATAATAAAAAAACATTTTCCATTTTACATTGAACATTTTCCATTTGT
>CAZIBT010000069.1:0-4904 GCA_964537435.1 uncultured Nautiliales bacterium
GGATCTCCAAATCTAACATTATATTCAAGCACATAAGGTTCATTATCTACTATCATAAGTCCTATAAATAAAACTCCTTCATAAACATTGCCCTCTTTTTGCATACCTTCTAAAGTAGGCTTAATGATTTTTTCTTTAACTTTTTCATAAATTTCTGGCGTAGCAAGTGGGGTTGGTGCATATGCCCCCATTCCACCTGTATTTGGTCCCTTATCACCATCAATCAATCTTTTATGATCTTGAGCTGCAGGCAAAAGCACAAAATCTTTTCCATCACAAATTGCAAACATACTAAGTTCAAATCCGTCCAAAAACTCTTCAATAATAACCTTTTTGCCAGCCTCTCCAAAAGCTTTACCGCTTAACATTTCATCAACACTTTTTTTTGCTTCGTCTTTATTTTGTGCGATAATAACACCTTTACCAGCGCAAAGTCCATCAGCTTTAATTACAATAGGAGTTTTTTGCATATTGTCAATAAATTCATAAGCTTTTTGTCTATTTGAAGTTTCGATATATTTTGCTGTAGGAATATTGTATTTTTTTAAGAAATTTTTCATATATACTTTGCTTCCTTCTAATCTTGCAGCATTTTTACTTGGACCAAAAATAGTTAAATCATGTTTTTTAAATACATCAACAATACCTTCTACTAATGGAGCTTCAGGCCCTACGATAGTTAAATCAATTTTATTCTCTTTTGCCCAATTAGCAAGCTCTTCAAAATCTTTTATATCAATATTTGTGGCAAATTCCTCTGTCGCTCCGTTTCCGGGTGCATAAAATATTTCGGCTTCGTTTTTCATAAAAAAACCAATAGAATACTCTCTCCCACCGCCTCCTATTATTAAAACTTTTTTCATTAAAGCCCTTTTTTACGAAATTATATCAAAAGAAACAAAAAAGATGGGAAATTTTATTTATGGGCACTAACTAAATAAGATTTTATAACAATAATAACTGCAAAGATAAAAACATAACAGCTTCGTGCTTCATTTTGCTATGCAACACTCAAATTTTGCTAAAAATTGCAAACGCAAGCACCCCTTCAGGGTAGATGCAATTTTTTTAACGCAAAATTTTCGTTAAATTTCTAAGCGTTTTTGTTTTTACTTTTTCGTTATTTAATCTCTATTTATGCAAGCTGTGTCCAGTAAGCAATGCATATATCCAAGGCCAAAGAAAAATAATAATAACTATAATTGCAATTATTACATAAGATTTTTTAGGCTCTGCTCTTTTTTTCATACATTCAATATCTACATTATATTCACCACAATATGAAATATCCCTTGAAAGCTTATTCAAATATAAAAAATGATAGCAAAAACCACTTAAAAACGAATTTATTACTATCATAAATAATATAACCAAAACAGGATGAATTTTTGCATAAGCCAGTATATATCCTCCAAGAAGCGCAAAAATCAAAACCCCAAAAGCCTCCATCCCAAGCCTTCTATATAACAAATAAAACCATCCAAATAAAAATGCCCAAAGATTAAAGGTTATTTTACATTTTGCAAGTCCATCATCTCTCATAATATCTTCAAAAATTTTTTCGTCTTTTTCACTTAAATTGAAATAACTTTTTTTTAATATGTTTAAATAATCTTTTTTAGTCATATTTTCCCTTTTATAAAATTTTGATAATAATCCCAAATAGCTAATGCCAAAAATCCTACAACCGGAGATAAAAGCAATGCTATTATTCCAAATATCCAAATATTATACCTAAGTCTATATGCAAAATAAACAACCACACTACACAATATCAAATAGTTTAAAATAAACCAAATATTCATTTTATATTCTTTTTTTTAGTAAAATTATATTAAAAAAGGCGCCAAATGAAAATAAAAATACCCAAAACATTTGATTTGAATATCAAAAACTCCGAAAGCATCTCAAAACTTGCAAAAGCTGCACAAAACGGAGGAGTTTATGCAGCATTAATGATACCCGAACATAAACCTATTTTTGATAAATTACATTTAAGTTACAATTTAAAAAGAGCAAATGAAACAAATTTTAAATTATTTGTAGCTGTTGAGGGAATACACAACAATACTTTAAGCGACATTTCAATATTAAAACAAAAAGGCGCAAGTGCAATATATATTAATAGTGATGAAGATATGAATTTAATTAAAAGAATTTTTGAATATGCCGAATTTTTAAACATACCTGTTTTTGTAAATGCAAACAATAAAGCTCTATCAAACGGGGTAATGAATGATTCTCCAACTGCTTATTCGTTGGGACTAGCGGGTATTCCACAATATTCTGAATCAATAGAAGTCGCCAAAATTTTGGAACTTGCAAAAAATTTTGATGTTAAAACAGTATTTTTAAATATAACAACAAAAGAATCAATAGAAATTTTAAAAACAAAACCTTCAAATATATTTATAGATGTTTGTATAGATAATCTTTATTTTTGCGATGAAGACATAAAAGGTTTTAACACCCTTTTAAAAACATTCCCACCACTTAGAAGCAAAGAAGATAGACATGCCCTTTTAAAAGCATGTGAAAATGAAACAATTGATTTTATATCATCAAACCATATAGCAGCAAAAGAAAAAGATTTGCCTTTTGAAGAAGCAGAACCAGGAATTAGCAAGCTTGATATTTTTACCCAACTAGCATATTCCTTGCCCTTACCTACTAAAACAATTACTAAACTAACTTCCACAAATCCTGCCAAATTTTTTAATATAAATATAGATGAATATATAGAAATAGAATTTAAAGAAAATAAAATCGATACTTCTAAATTCTTTTCTTCTGCGAAAAAAACTCCTTATAAAAATTTAAAAGTAAAAATAGTTTAGTCTATTTAAATAAACTTTTTTATTTTTCTTTATTCATTTTTATTTAAAAATATGATAAAATATAAAAAAGAAGGAGGGGAATATGATATATTATGAAAAAATAGACAATGAAAAAATAAAATGTCTTTTATGTAGGCATCACTGCATTTTAAAAGAAAATCAAGCTGGAATTTGTGGTATAAACATAAATAAAAATGGAAAACTAGTAAATCTTTCGTATGGTCATCCTTCAAGCATTAATGTCGATCCTATTGAAAAAAAACCATTATTTCATTTTTTACCAAATTCTTATGTTTTGAGCTTTGGAACTGTTGGATGTAATTTTAAATGTCCTTTTTGTCAAAACTGGCAAATCGCCCATACCAACAAAGTAAATAATTCTATTTACGTATCACCAAAAGAAATAGTTAATCTTGCAATAAAATATAATTGTAAAAGTATAGCTTATACATATAACGAACCGAGTATTTTTTATCCTTATGCAAGAGATATAGGAATATTAGCAAAAGAAAAGGGACTAAAAAATGTTTTTGTAACCAATGGATTTGAAAGTATTTATGAAATAGAAGATATGAAAAGCTGGGTTGATGCGTGTAATGTAGATATTAAAAGTTTTAAAAAAGAATATTATAAAAAAGTTTTAAAAGGTAATCTAGAAGATGTTCTAGACACTGTTAAAAGATTAAAAGATGCAGGAATATGGCAAGAAATTACCACCCTTGTTGTTCCAGGAGATAACGATAGTGAAAAAGAACTCACTCAAATAGCTGAATTCATTGCAAGCGTGGGAATTGAAATTCCATGGCATATTACTAGGTTTCATCCTGATTACAAAGTTACCGATAAAAACCCAACTCCTATTGAAACTATGCTAAGGGCATATGAAATAGGCAAAAAAGCTGGTCTTAAATATGTATATCTGGGAAATGTAGCTATGCCAGTAATCACATATTGTCCTAATTGCGGGGAAGAGCTTATTGTTAGGACAATTTATAATGTGGAAAAAAATATTTTAAAAATAGATAATAAAGGAAAAGCCCGTTGTCCAAAATGTGGAGAAATAATTGAAGGGGTATGGATGTAAGTGTTAAGTGCTAAGTATTGAGTTTGAGTATTGAGTGTTGAGTTTTGAATTATAAATTATAAATAGAAGGAGTTATCATGAGAAAAGCGGTAGTTAAAGAATGGTATGGCGGAAGTTGTGAAGCAGTTGAGAGTTATATAAAACATTTTAATACAATCATAGATGAAAATGTCGATAAAAATAAAGCTGCAGAAATTTTTTCGTTAAAACCAAAGGCTGTAATTGTTCCTCATGCGGGATGGGTTTATAGCGGATTTACAGCTAACTTTGCATATAGAATCGCAAGCAATACTAAACCAAAAAGAGTTGTTGTAATAGGACCTTCACACAGAGTAGCATTTAAAGGAATTACAGTAAGTCTTGAAAACACATATGAAACACCTTGCGGAATTTTACCAATGGATATAGATTTTGCAAAAAAATTAATAGAAAATTTTGACGTTAAAAATTTAGAAGAAATTCACCAAGAACATTCAACTGAAGTTCAAATGCCTTTTATTTATCATTATTTCGGTGAAATTCCTGTTGTTGAATTAATTTATGGAGATTATAATCCAACAAATTTAAAAAAAATAATTGAATATGCAATTAAAGACAATTCTTTAATAGTAATTTCAAGCGATTTAAGTCATTATTATGATATAAAAACTGCAAATGCGCTTGATTATAATTGTCTTGAAGCAGTGCAAAACCTTGATTTGAATGATATTGATAAATGCGAAGCATGTGGAAAAATAGGAATTTCGGCAATGATTTTAGCTGCAAAAGAACTTAATTTAACGCCATTTATTGTAGATTACAGAACAAGTGCCGATGTTAGTGGAGATGAATCACAAGTTGTGGGATATATGAGCGCAATATTTATTTAAATTTTGATATAATTATATTGCTAAACTTCCAAAAAAGGAGGTATTATGGCAAAAGGTAAATTCAAAATGAAAAGAAAAAGAAGAAGAGTTTTATACGCTAAATAATTTTTTCTT
>CAZIBT010000070.1:0-4823 GCA_964537435.1 uncultured Nautiliales bacterium
TGAAGAGATAATACATTTGTTTCATTTACCTGTATAAATTTTATAGCTTCAATTGCAGCAAATACTGCTGAAATAGTTGTAAAATAAGGAACTCCGTTGTTTAACACTTCCCTTCTTATAATTTTGGCATCCTCTTTGCTTGACTTATTATCACTTGTATTAATAGCCAACGCAATTTCCTCATTTTTAATCATATCCACTACATTTGGTCTACCTTCGCTCACTTTCAATACTTTTTTTGCTTCAATTCCAGAATCGGTTATAACTTTATATGTTCCGCTTGTAGCAACAATATCAAACCCCAAGATTTTAAGTTCTCTTGCTATTTGAGGTGCAAATTCTTTATCCAAATCTGTTAATGAAATAAATACTTTTCCTCTTTTAGGTAAAAAGTTTTTAGCAGCTTCTTGGGCTTTTGCAAAACTCTCTCCAAAACTAGTGCTTATTCCCATAACTTCACCTGTTGATTTCATTTCAGGTCCAAGTATCAAATCGGCTCCTGGCAATTTATTAAATGGGAACACTGCTTCTTTTACGGCTATATGTTCTTTAGTTTTCGGTTTGTAAACATTACCATCAAATATTACTACATTAAATTTATCATAAAATTTAAGCGCTTCTTCCAATATGTTTCCATTATTTGCATTTTGATTATATTCCAAATTCCACATAATTCTAGTAGCAACTTTTGCCAATGGAATTCCTGTGGCTTTACTTACAAAAGGAACAGTTCTACTAGCCCTTGGATTTACTTCAATTAAATAAAGTTTATTTTTATGTAAGGCATATTGAATATTAAGCAATCCTTTTACCCCTAATTTTAAAGCAATCTTTTTTGTGGTGTTTTCTATTTCTTTTAATTTTTCTTTTGCAATACTAATAGTTGGTAAAGAACATGCGCTATCGCCGCTATGAATACCAGCTTCTTCAATATGTTGCATTATTCCACCTATATATACATTTTTTGTATCACTTATGGCATCCACATCAAGTTCAATCGCCCTATCAAGAAATTTATCAATTAAAACCGGAGATTCATTGCTGACACTCACAGCTTCATCCATATATTCTCTTAATTCATCTTCATTATAAACAATCCTCATAGCTCTACCACCAAGCACATAACTAGGTCTTACTAATACAGGATAACCTATTCTTTTAGCTATTTTAAATGCTTCTTCTTTTGTAAAAGCTGTTCCATTTTCAGGCTGATTTAGATTTAATTCTTTAATGAATTTTGCAAATTTTTCTCTATCTTCTGCCTCATCTATCACTTCAGCCGAAGTTCCGATAATTTTGGCTTTTATTTTGCTTAAAGGTTTTGCAAGTTTAAGAGGTGTTTGTCCTCCAAATTGAACTATTACTCCATGGGGATTTTCTCTTTCAATTACATTTCTCACTCTTTCAAAATCAATAGGCTCAAAATATAAAACATCGCTTGTATCATAATCAGTTGAAACAGTTTCCGGATTACAGTTATACATAATTGTCTTAATTCCTAAATCTTTAAGGGCAAAAGAGGCATGAACACAACAATAATCAAATTCAATTCCCTGTCCTATCCTATTTGGGCCTCCTCCTAAAATAAGCACTTTTTTATCATTTTCCAAATCACTTTTTCTAAGAGGTACATTTTTTGTAATATTTACACTTGAATAAAGATAACTTGTTATAGTATCAAATTCGGCTGCGCAAGTATCAACTTCATTATAATCAATTTCAATTCCCAATTTTTTTCTCGCTTTATAAATATCATCTTCTCTGCATCCTATTAATTCTGCAAGTTTTATATCGCTAAATCCATAAGTTTTTGCAATTCTTAATTTTTCTTCATTTTCCAAAATATTTTTATCTATCTCTTTTTCAAAATCAACAATTTCTTTAATCTGATTTAAAAACCATTTATCTATTTTGCAAAGTTCATAAACATCATTTACATCCAATCCTTTTCTAAAAGCTTCAGCCACATAAAGAATTCTTTCATCATTTGGAATTCTTATCTTTCTTTTTAATTCCTCTTCTTCACATTCTCTTCTATCAAACCCTTTTAATCCAATTTCAAGACTACATATGGCTTTTTGCAAGGATTCTTTAAAAGTTCTCCCAATAGCCATTACCTCTCCTACACTTTTCATTGATGTTGTAAGAGTTGCATCGGCTCTTGGAAATTTTTCAAATGTAAATCTAGGCAATTTAGTAACAATATAATCAATTACTGGCTCAAAACTCGCAGTGGTTCCGGTAATATCGTTTTGTATTTCATCAAGCGTATAGCCTACCGCCAAAAGAGTTGCAACCTTGGCAATAGGATAACCAGTGGCTTTACTGGCAAGAGCAGAGCTTCTCGAAACCCTAGGGTTCATTTCAATTACAATCATTCTTCCATTTTCCGGATTTATAGCAAATTGAACGTTACTTCCCCCCGTATCTACGCCTATTTCTCTAAGAATAGCAAAAGAGGCATCTCTTAGGCGTTGATACTCTTTATCGGTAAGTGTAAGTGCAGGTGCAACTGTAATAGAATCGCCCGTATGAACTCCCATAGGATCAACATTTTCAATAGAACACACAATAATACAGTTATCCTTCCTGTCTCTAATAACTTCCATTTCATATTCTTTCCACCCAAGCACACTTTCCATTATCTCAATTTCACTGATAGGAGAAGCTTCAAGCCCTGTTTTTGCTAGTTCTTTAAATTCTTCCATATTATAAGCAACTCCGCTCCCAAGACCACCAAGCGTAAATGAAGCCCTTACAATTACCGGAAAGCCTATTTCCTTAACCGCTTCAATCGCATCTTCAAGAGTTGTTACAGATTTACTTTTTGCCATTTCTAAACCTATTTTTTCAATGGCTTTTTTAAATTCCTCCCTATCTTCCCCTTTTTTAATAGCTTTAGGATCTGCACCCAAAAACTCAACACCTTCAAGCATTCCTTTTTCATACATTTCCATTGCAACATTAAGAGCTGTTTGACCTCCCATTGTAGGCAAAATTGCATCAACTTTTTCTTTTTGAATAATTTTATATACAATCTCAGCCGTTAAAGGCTCTATATAAGTTGCATCCGCAAATTCTGGATCTGTCATTATGGTAGCAGGATTAGAATTAACTAGAACAACTCTATATCCGAGAGATTTTAGGGTTTTAGCGGCCTGAACCCCAGAATAATCAAATTCGCACGCTTGACCTATTATTATTGGTCCGGAGCCTATAAGTAAAATTGTTTTTATATCTTCTCTTTTTGGCATTAATAACCTTTTTTATATGTAATTATACCTTAAAATGCAAAATTAAATTGTATAATTTCATCAAAAAGGACTTTTTTGAATTTACCTCAAAAAATTGAAGCCTTAAGAAAAGCAACTGTTTTTAATAAAGAGACAAAAAGAGAAGCTTTTAATTTATTAAAAACAGAAAAAAATTATCTTATTAAATGTTTAGGTAAAGATGTTAATGAAAACTCTGTTTTTAGAAATTATGAAGATTATATAATCTCATGTATGCTTGAATTAAAAGGTTTAATGCAAAGAGAAAAACCTCTAAAAAGACAAAAAGTTTTTTCAAGCAAGGAATTTTTGGATTTTTATTTAAAAGATTTTAACAATACCCCCGAAGATAAAAGAATAAAAAAGGTAGGCGTATTTGATACTGAAACCACTGACATTTATGGATACATAATCTCATTTGCTTTTGTTATTCAAGATATGCAAACCGGAAAAACACAGGAAATTTACGAACTTTTAAATCCTGAAGCCAAAATAAGTGAAGAAGCTTATGAAGTGCATAAAATAAAACAAGAGGATGTTCAAAACAAACCCACTTTCAGAGAAAAAAAAGATTATATTTTGTCATTATTTAATGAAGTTGATATGATAGTAGGGCATAATGTTTTTTTTGATTTTGGTGTATTAAAAAGAGAGTTTGAAAGAATTAGACATTTCCCACATATTATTCAAATTCCGATTTTTGATACTATGTTTTATTCTTGGGATATTGTAGTTCTTGATAAGAAAAAACAACCAAAACTTGAAGAGGCTGTCTCTTTCTTTTTTGGAAAACAAAATGCAATTTATCATAATGCTTTAGAAGATGTAAAAATGACTTTGAAAGTATTTAATAAATTAATTGAAGGAGCAAAATAATGACAATTATCCAAAGTGCTATTTTAGGTATAGTTGAGGGTATTACAGAATTTTTACCTATAAGTTCCACTGCACATCTAATTATAGCTTCAAACCTACTTGGAATAAAACAGACCATTTCTAGTATTGCATTTGAAGTGATTATTCAACTTGGAGCAACACTTGCAATCGTTGCAATATATTTAAATAAAATAAACTTCAAAGAAATAGAACTTTGGAAAAAAGTTTTTTTGGCTTTTTTACCTTTAGCAATAATAGGGTTTTTATTAAGACACCAAATAAAAGAACTTTTTAATTTATATACAGTTGCTTGGATGTTTATAATAGGAGGAATTGTTTTTTTTATTGTAGAAAAATTATATAAAGAGGAAAAAATAAAAATTGACAATGTTGAAAAAGTCAATTACAAACAGGCTTTGATTATAGGTATATTTCAAGTTTTTGCACTTATTCCAGGGACTAGTAGAAGTGGTTCAACAATTGTGGGTGGAATGCTTAGCGGACTTTCAAGAAAAACAGCTGCCGATTTTAGTTTTTTACTCGCAATTCCAACTATGTTTGCTGCAAGCGGGTATGAATTTGTAAAAAACATACATTCATTTCAAAATGAAAATTTAGTTGTTTTGTCGATTGGTTTTATAGTGAGTTTTGTAAGCTGTTATATAGCTGTTAAAT
>CAZIBT010000071.1:0-4784 GCA_964537435.1 uncultured Nautiliales bacterium
TAATATAATGATTCAACAAAAAGAATTGAAAAACAAAAAGCTAGAATTAGCAAAACTTTTAAAAACTCAAAAAAAAGAGTTAAAAGAACTCACCAAAGAAAAAATGACTTATAAGATAAAATTAATCAAATTATTAAAAAAACAAAAATTTTTGCAAAATCAATTGGCTAAATTAAAAATTATTAAAAAGAAAAATAAATATCAAATTTCAAAAAATTTCGCCAAACCTCTAAACGTTAAAAAAGTGGGTTCAATTTATTACAAACCTAAAATATCCTCTTATTTTGGACCTAAAACCATTCCACCTGTAAGAGGAAAAATAATCAAATATTTTGGCTCATATATAGATCCAATTTATCATATAAAAATTTATAATACCACTATTACAATAAAACCATATAAACCTAATTCAGTGGTTAAAGCAATCTTCAATGGCAAAGTTGTATATATAGGCAACAATGATGACAAAAAAATTATAATCTTAAAGCACAAACACGATTTATTTAGCATATATGCGAATTTAAGTAAAATTTCCCCTATATTAAAAAAAGGATTTTATGTTAAAAAAGGACAAATTATAGCAAGAGTAAAAAACACATTGGAATTTGAAGTAACTTATAAAGAAAATCCAATTAATCCTCTTAAAGTAATTAAATTAAAATAATGTTACTAGTGTATTAGTATATTAGTTATTAGTAAATAGTGTTAAGTGCGGAGTGCGTAGTAGGAAGTGCATAGTTTGTAGAGTTAAGTAAATAGTTTTTAATGTTAATTTTTAAATGTTAAATTCAAAATTCATAATTAATAACTCATAGTTACTCGAAACTTGGAACTTGGAACTTGGAACTCAGAACTTTTCATTTTACATTTTTCACTTGAAACTGGGAACTTACAACTTGGAACTTTCAACTCCTTCTTCCTCCTTTCTCATCCACTCATCTACCCATACACCCATCTGCAACACCAAAGCTTTCTTTTTATATTTAATTTTTTTATGATAAAATACTTTTTTAAAAAGGCCTCCAATGAAAAAACAAAAAAACAGAATTTTAATAAAATTTTCTGGCGAAGCTTTGGCGGGTGATGATGGTTTTGGTATTAATACAAAAATACTGCAGTATCTCGCAAATGAAATCAAAGAAGTAATTTTAGCTGGGTTTGAAATTGCCGTAGTAATTGGAGGAGGCAATTTCATAAGAGGCGTAAGTGCAGCAAAAGATGGCATTATAAGAAGAACAAGCGGAGATTATATGGGAATGCTTGCTACAGTAATAAATGCTGTTGCAATGCAAGAAGCTTTGGAAAATCACGGACTTCAAGTAAGAGTTCAAAGTGCTATAAAAATGGAAGAAATTGCTGAAAATTTTATAGTTAGGCGAGCTATAAGGCACCTTGAAAAAGGAAGAGTAGTGATTTTTGCAGCAGGAACTGGGAATCCTTTTTTTACAACTGATACTGCAGGAGTTCTTAGAGCTAGTGAAATAGGGGCAAATGCAATAATCAAAGCTACAAAAGTAAATGGAATTTATGATAAAGACCCAAATAAATATCTGGATGCAAAACTTCTTAAAGAAATAAGTTATGATGAAGCTTTAAAAGACAACATAAAAGTAATGGATGATACCGCAATTGCACTTGCAAAAGAAAACAAACTTCCTATAATTGTATGTAATATGTTTGAAAAAGGAAATTTGCTTAAAATTTTACAAAACAAAAAAGACGCTAAATATTCGATTGTTAAATAATTGTATATTAGTATATTGGTATATTGGTATAGTGGTGATTAATATTATTTGCCTATAACTAATAACCATTACACCAATAACCTATAATTAATCACTAATTTGCTATAATTCCATCAAAAAAGGATAAAAGTGAGAATAGAAAAAATAAATGCAAAAGCGCTAGAGAGAGTAAATTATGACAGATATCTTTTGGCACAAGCCGTTTCAAAAAGAGTTAAAGAGCTTTTAAACGGAGCAAAACCTTTAATTGATTTACCTAAAAAAAATATGCAATTAACTGAAATAGCCGTTTTTGAAATAGCCGAAGGTTTGATCAAGGTAAATGAAATTTGACGGATTTTAATACTTTACTTGAAAAAATAAAAAATATCAAAACCGTTGATGAAGCCACTTCTTTGCTTCTTTCTCAAATTAACACCTCAAAAATAAAAAAAGCACTTGATTTTGCAATCAAAGCACACAAAGGACAAAAAAGAAAAAGTGGAGAAGAATATGTAATTCATCCTATCTTAGTAGCAGTAATTACAAGTTTTTTAAATAAAGACGAGGATATAATCATCGCTGCAATTTTACATGATGTTGTAGAAGATACCCCTTATACAATCTTTTATATAAAAGATGAGTTTGGAGATGCGGTTGCTAATCTAGTAGAAGGTCTAACAAAAATAGTTCAAATAAGAGATAATTCTCTAATTCCTTCTTATTCAAACGAAACGTTAACAAAATCAGCCTTAACTTTTAGAAAAATGCTAACAATTTCTATTAAAGATGTAAGAGTTTTGCTAATAAAACTTTGTGATAGATTACATAACATGCTAACCCTCTCTGCCTTGCCGCCTTATAAACAAAAAAGAATTTCAGAAGAAACGCTGGTAGTTTACGCTCCTATTGCCCATAGACTTGGAATTGCCAAAATTAAAAACCTATTAGAAGATCTAGCTTTTAAATATCTGCTTCCGAATGAATACAAAAAAATAGATGAATACATACAAAAACATAAAAAAGAATTTTTTTTAAAACTTAATGAAATTACTTTGGAAGTTGAAAAATTAATGCTCTCAAACGGATTTTTAAAAGAAAATTTCGAAATAAAATCAAGAATCAAACATTATTATTCCACATATCTTAAAATGCAAAGAAAAGGAATATCAATTGAAGAGGTTTTAGACCTATTGGCAGTTAGAATAATTGTTCAAAAACCAATAGAATGTTATAAAGCTCTAGGACTTATTCATTTGAATTTTAGACCTTTAATATCAAGATTCAAAGATTATATAGCAATTCCAAAAGAAAACGGATATCAAACAATACATACAACAATTTATGATAAAAATGCAATTATCGAAGTTCAGATAAGAACGTTTGATATGGATAAAAATGCCGAATACGGTATTGCAGCTCATTGGAAATACAAATTAAACACTGCCATGCCAAATATCAAATGGCTAGAAAATATGCAGTTTGATGAAAATATAAATGATTTTTACGAACTTGCCAAAAACGATCTTTTTAGTGAAGATATTGTGGTTTATACCCCCTCATTTGATACTATCACACTTCCAAGAGGTGCAAGCGCCCTTGATTTTGCTTATGCAATTCATTCTGATATAGGTAACAAAGCCATAGGAGCTTATGTTAATAAAGAAAAAGTCTCTTTACTCCACCAATTAAAAACAGGGGATATAATCAAAATAGTTACAGGTAAAGAAATTATTCCAAGATGCAGCTGGATAAACGCTTTAAAAACTGCAAAAGCCAAATATGAACAAAGAAAAATTTGTAGACAAAAAGAAAAAGAGATAAACAGAAAACTTGCACTGGCTATATTAAGCACTATATTTGACCTCAATGAATTAAAAATAAGAGCATTAATAAAATCAAATGATCTTTGTGAAAATATTCCTAAAATTGTAGATGATGAAACGTTTTTAAAAGAAGTTATCAAAAAAATTACCAAAACATTAAAAAAAAGAAACCTCATCTATTTGAAGAATACAAAATTAAAAGAATATATTTTTGGAAACATCAAAATTTTAAGTAATAAATCTATAAATGATATACGATTTAATTACTGCTGCCATCCAAAATATGGAGACAAAATTCTTGGGATTCTAGATAAAAAAGAAGTTGAAATTCATCACAGATTTTGCAATAATGCCGAAAGAAAATTAAAAAAAGCCGTTTTCGTAAAATGGATTTCAAATGAACAAAACAGATATTTGTTAGTAGTTTCACTTCAAAACAAAAAAGGAGAACTTGCAAAATTTATTTCATTTTTAACAAAAATGGATATTTTTATTCATTCTATCAATCTGGGAAATGATTCGAGCAATTGCAAAATCGAAATAGAATTTGACAAGAAAAAATATGATATGATAAAAGAAAAATTAAATAAAAATTATAATGTAATAGAATTTGTTTCTAAAAAAGACGCATATAACGGATAAATGAGTAAATGGGTGGATGAGTGAATGAGTAATATATAAATTAAAGGAGAATTATGAACGATAAAATAAAAACAGCACTAAAAGAAATTCAAAGAGGCACCAGTGAAATAATAGGGCTTGAAAGTATTGAAAATTTGGTCAAAAATTTTTATAAAACGGGTGAGAGATTCAGTATAAAAGCTGGATTTGACCCTACTGCACCGGATTTGCATTTAGGGCATACCGTTTTATTACAAAAATTAAAAACTTTTCAAAAATATGGTGCAAGAGTGCAGTTTTTAATAGGTGATTTTACAGCCCAAATAGGTGATCCAAGCGGGAAAAGCAAAACCAGAAAAATGTTAACCCCTGAGGAAGTTAATAAAAATGCTGAAACTTACAAAGAACAGGTTTTTAAAATTTTAGATCCTGATTTAACTAATATTGTATTTAATTCAAAATGGCTAAATGCCCTAGGAGCTGCAGGATTAGTTGAACTTACTACCACTTATACGGTTGCAAGAATGCTTGAGAGAGATGATTTTGAAAAAAGATTTAAATCAAATACCCCTATTGCAATAAGCGAATTTATTTATCCGCTTCTTCAAGGATA
>CAZIBT010000072.1:0-4782 GCA_964537435.1 uncultured Nautiliales bacterium
TTAGGCTTTCAAGTTTTGCATCTTCAGGTAATTTTACATAAAATTTTTTATAATCATTTCTTTTACCCTCAACTCCTCTAAATCTTTTCACTTTTCCTTTTTGTCTTAATGAATTTACTTTTAAAGGAGTAATTCCGAAATATTCCTTGAAAATCTGTTTTAATTGATTTTTTGTAACTTTAGGAGTCGTCTGAACGACCAAAACACCATCTTCTTGAAGATTAAGTGCTTTTTCTGTGTATACTATTGTTTTAATATCTGTAATATCTGCCATAGCTTAGCCCTTTATAACTTTATCAAATGCTTTTTTATCAAATATTATCGCTTTGAATACACTTGCATAATATGCATTTAATTCTTCAGGAGTGATAATATAAACATTAGGAATATTTCTGAATGCCAAAAATGTTTTCTCATCCATTTCATCCACTATTATCAAATAATCTCTTTGGTTGAAATTTTGTAAATATTTCGCTGCATCTTTTGTTTTGCCGCTTTCTATTATAATTGAATCAACTACAAAAAGTTTTGAGTTTTCAGCTTTTTCATTAAGCGCATATTTTAATGCAACCTTTTTTTGTTTTTTATTAAGTTTTTGCGTCCAGTCTCTTTCGTTTCTTGGTCCGTGAACCACTCCACCGCCTCTAAATTGAGGTGCTCTTATACTACCTTGTCTAGCACGTCCTAAACCTTTTTGTCTAAACGGTTTTTTGCCTCCACCGCTAACCTCACCTCTAGTTTTTGTATGAGCTGTTCCTGCTCTTTGATTAGCCAAATAAGCTTTTACATACAAATAAAGGTTATGCGGGTTTATCCCTTGAAAATCCTCAGGTAATTTGTTTACTGTTTCAAAATTCACACTCATTTTACTATCCTTACTTTACCTAGACTTCCGTTACTTCCAGGAACACTTCCTTTAATAACAATAACTCCCATATCAGGATCAAATTCTACCACTTCTGCATTAACAGTTACATTTTTATTTCCGTAATGTCCAGGCATTTTTTGTCCAGGCTGAACACGTCCAGGCCATTCACAATTACCAATTGATCCGGGAGCTCTATGAAATCTTGACCCGTGTCCCCCAGGTCCACCTGCAAAACCATATCTTTTAATTACACCGGCAAATCCTCTTCCTTTGCTTTTGAAAGTGATTTTAACTTTTTTTGCATCGTTTAAAGGACTAACATCGATATCACCGGCTTGTGTATTTGCAACTTTAAGCTCGACAAATCTATTAAATTCTTTACTTAGCCCATATTTTTTTTGCATACCTTCGATAGGTTTATTGATTTTTTTACCTTTTGCATAAGCAACTAACGCTTTATCTTCTTTTATTTCACAAACTTTAGCCGGCACTATTTTAAGCAATGTAACCGGAACGCTTGGAATTCCAACAGTCCTACTCATTCCTATTTTTTCAACTATATATTCCATTCAATTCTCCTTAACTTAATGCCCTAACTTCTACATCAACCTCCGGCGCCAACTCTAATTTCATAAGCTGATCTACCGTATCTGGTAATGCATTCACAACATCAATAAGACGTCTATGAATTCTAATTTCAAACTGCTCTCTACTGTCTTTGTTGATATGAGGTGATCTAAGCACTGTATATCTTCTAATTTTTGTAGGTAGAGGAATTGGTCCCTTTACTTCCGCTCCAGTTCTTTTAATCGCTTCAGTAATAATACTAACTGCTTTATCAAGCACTCTATGATCATATGCTTGAAGTTTAATTCTGATTTTCTCCATGCTCGTCCTTTTTAAAGATCTCGTGGTTTTCCACGCATTTGGAGTGAAATTATATGTTATTTTAAAAGCTTTTGCAAGATTAAAATGAAGATTTTTTCCTTTATAAAAGGAAAAGGATTTAGTTTTTTAAGTGAAAGTTGTCCGGTTTTATAGCATTTTGATAAATATATTCAACTGTTTCATCAACATCATCGGACACCAAAAAAAGCTTTTTGTCCTCTGGATTTATGTGTTTATATTCAAGCATTTTATCAAAAAAATCCATTAAAGGTTTATAATATTCACTTCCAAAAAATACAATAGGAATTTTGCTCATTCTTTTTGTCTGAACTAAAGTTAAAACTTCGCTAAGTTCATCTAAAGTTCCAAAACCTCCGGGCATCATAACAGCCCCTACCGAATATTTAAGAAAAGTTACTTTTCTCGTGAAAAAATATCTGAATTTAAGTTTTATTTTGACATAAGGATTTGTAATTTGTTCGTGAGGTAATAGAATATTAAGTCCTACACTTATTTTTGCACCTTTATTAGCAGCTTCCATAATCCCAGGACCTCCACCGGTAATTATCGCATATCCTTTATCGCTAAGACCTTTTGAAATCTCAGTGGCTTTTTCATAATAATACTCTCCCGGTTTTTCCCTTGCACTACCAAAAATAGAAATTCCAGGAGGCAAATCATCAAGCTCCTCAAACGCATCGGTAAAATCACTAAGCACTCTAAACATTCTCCACAAATCTTTTGTAGGATTTCTATTATCCAAAAACTCTTTTTGTATATCCCTCATAAAAACTCCTTTTAAAATAATTTACCTATTTTTTTATAACCTATATAAAATAATACCATAGCCATAAGCAATTCCGCAAAAAAATAAGGAAGTAAATCAAAAAAACCGCTTCCTCTAAAAAATATATCCTGGGTAGCTTGAATATAATATCTAAGAGGTGAAAGATAACTTAAATATTGAATAAACGGATTCATCGCACTAAGAGGTGTCCAAGCACCACTAAGAAAAATAAGAGGCAACATAATTACAATCGTCAAATGCCCAACTTCCAAAATAGTCTTGGAAATAGCAGCAATTACCAAGGCAATTCCTCCTATTGCAAAAGCAAATAAAAAACTTATCAAATAAAAATCAAGTAAATTACCATTAATAGGAGTATGGAAAACACCAAATATAATTAAACCTATACTTATTGTAATTCCAGCCATTAAAATCAAAACTTGAGATAGAATTTTGGAAAAAATAATCAAACTCCCCCGCACTGGCATTAAAAGCATAATATCCCAAGTGCCATTTTCTTTTTCTCTGACAAACACCACTGCAATTAAAACAAGTCCCAGCATAGTAATGTTGCTCATAAGCTCGCTTAAACTCATAAACCATTTCGTATTGGAATTAGGATTAAAAAGTTTAATAATATTTATTTTCGCAGGAGGATTCAAATTATTTTCAAATTTCATTAAAATATTTTGCAAATAAATCAATGTAACTTCTGCCTGCGCCGCTGCTGTTGAATCTATCAAAACCTGTAATTTCGCCTGTTTTTTAGAAATCAGATTATTAACAAATTGTTTATCAAATACAATTCCAAGTATTATTTTTTTATTGTAAATAGCGTTTTTTAAAGCTTTTTCATTTAAAAACATTTTGGGTTGTTTAAATTGAGGTTTATGAAAAGAAGAAATTATTTTATTTACTATTACATTATCGGCTTCATTTACATAGCCGATTGATACGTGTTTTGGAGTAACTTTAATTCCTTTACCCGCAATATAAATATCCAATGTAAAAGCATATAAAATAAAAACAACTAAACCAGCATTCCTAAAAAAAACTAAAAATTCTTTTTTTAAAATAGCCGACATTTTCATTTTATAGCCTTTTTTACAAAAAAAGTTCCTACTAAAATCAAAGTAACAGCATAAGCACAAAGAATAAAAAAATATAAAACATTTTCACTAGATTTAAAACCTTGACCTATCAAAAAACTATCATAAACCAAATGATTATAATACATTACCGGAAATATATGAGCTTCTAAAAAGCTTTCTTTATCCATTGAAGAAATCGGCATTAATATTCCCGAATATAAAAATCCGGGAATTATTGTAATAATTACAGATAAAACAAGCGCTGCTATTTGAGTTGAAGTTATAATAGAAACTAACAAACCAATCCCTACACTTATTAAAATATATATTTCACTTGCAACCCAAAAAATAAAAAAATTCCCCCTGAAAGGAACATTAAAAACATAAAAAGCAAGCAATAATAAAATAAAAATATTTAACGAATGAAAAAGAAAAGGGGGCAAAAGTTTTGAAATTATGAATTCTACTTTTTTTATAGGTGCAGAATAAAAATTAAAAATTGTTCCAACTTCTTTTTCTTTTACTATCATAATCGCTGCAAGAGAAGCCGGAACTACTAAAAAAATAAGTCCGAATAACCCTGGAACCACGGCATTGTAATCTCTTAAAGATTCATTAAAAAAATTTCTATTTTCTATTTTTATAGGAAGATGAATATTAAACCCATTTATTAAAAGCTTTTCGATATAACCTTGAAGAGTTACGGCTCTAAGAGGAAAAGAACCGTCAATATATACTCCAATCTCCGCTCCTTTATAAAGATTTCTTGAAAACGAAGGAGGAATTATTATAATTACGTCGGCTTTATTTGTTTGAATTAAATGAAGAGCTTTTTTATATGAAAGGTTTTCAACTTTAACATCAAAATATTTTGTGTGAGAAAATTTATTTATTATTTCAAGTGAAAGTTTCGAATGATCATTATCTATAATAACTGTTCTTGCATGAGTTACTTCCAATTTTATTCCAAATCCAAAAAGAATCAAAATCATCGTAGGAATTAAATAGATTAAAATTATCATTTTATTTCTAATCAAATCGATAATTTCTTTTTTTAAATAAGCTCTTAACACGCTAATTTTCATTGATTTTCCTTATAAATTTGAAGAAATATTTCTTCAAAATCAAGCCTCGGATATTTTTTGTGT
>CAZIBT010000073.1:0-4782 GCA_964537435.1 uncultured Nautiliales bacterium
CTTGGAAAAACGAGATATTTTGACAAAAGAGAGTATAAATTATTAAAAGAATTTTTAAAAAAGGAGAATAAATGAGAAAATTGCTTATTAAAACAAATTATAAATCGGAAGTTATTAATATTACTGAATCAATTAAAGAAGAAGTTATAAAAAGTGGGATAAAACAAGGAATTGTAAATATCTTCTGTGCCCATTCGACCGCAGGATTGGTTATTTTTGAAAATTCAGACGCTTCATTAAAAAGGGATTTATTGGGTATGCTTGAAGAGATTGTGCCAAACAAAAATTATGCACATTCAAATGCAAAAGCGCATCTGAAGGCTTCTTTTTTAAAAACAGACATTACACTTATTGTTGATAATGCTAATATTATTTTAGGAAAATGGCAGGGGATTTATCTGGTTGATTTTGAAGGAGGTAGAGAGAGAAAAATTTATATTAAGGTTATAGGTGATTAGCCCTGTTTTAATTATTATTGTAGTTTTATTTATTGCTCTTTTATTTAATATACCTTTTGCAAAATTTAAAATACCACCTATTATAGGGTATATTTTTACAGGCGTTGTAATTTCAAATATATTTAAACTAGACCATAAAATAATAGAGATAGTTGCAGAGTTTGGTATAGTTTTTTTGATGTTTATGATAGGACTTGAATTTTCTCCAAAAAAACTAAAATCAATGAAAAAAGAAGTTTTTGGGTTTGGTTTTGCAGAAATGGCTATAGTTAGTGGGATTTTTGGTGTGTTTTTTTGGATGATTTTTAAGATAGATTTAAGAATTTCTTTAATAATAGGCTCAGCTATTGCTCTTAGTTCCACTGCTATTGTTTTAAAACTTTTAAACAAGAATAGGGAAATTTCAAGACCTTATGGAAAAATTTCTCTTGGAATTTTACTTTTTCAGGATATTGCCGTTATTCCTGTTTTAATCGCCATATCAATTTTGGTTAATAAAGATGCGAATTTATTAAATCTTTTTATAAAAACGATAGGAGGATTTATAGCACTAGGGGTGTTTATTTGGATTTATGGAAAGTTTATAGCGCCTTTTGTTATCTCTCAAGCAGTTAAAACACGTTCAGATGAAATTTTTATGCTCTCAATCCTATTGGTTGTTTTAACAGCTGCAGAAATAGCACATTTTTTCGGGCTAAGTTATTCTTTGGGGGCATTTTTGGCTGGAATGATTTTGAGTGAAACGAAGTATAAATATCAGATTGAAGCAGATTTGGTTCCATTTAGAGATTTGCTTTTGGGAATTTTTTTTCTTTCTGTTGGTTTAATGGTTAATATTTCGTTTGTAATAAAAAATATTTTTTCTATTATTTTAATGAGTGCTTTTTTTATGGCTTTAAAAGCTGGATTAATATATTTGGTGCTATTTTTATTTGTTAAACATAAAAGGGTTGCCATTAAAACCGCTTTTATTCTATCGCAAATAGGTGAATTTTCTTTTGTGATTTTTGCATTATTAGGTAGATATAATTTAGTTGATAATGTGTTACTCCAAAAACTGGTTGTTGTAGTTGTAATATCTATGATTTTAACGCCTTTTGTAATAAAAAACATTTATAAAATAGCAGATATTTTTGATAATGATATTCAAAATTTTGAACAGTTTGAAATAAAACCGGCTGAGGTTAAGGGACATATAATATTGATAGGATATGATAAAATAGGGCAAAAAATAGCAAGAAAACTTACAAAAATAAAAATTCCTTATATTGCAATAGATAAACAAATAGAACTGGTAAAGCAGGGACTTAAAAATGGGGATAATGTAATTTTTGGAAATGCTGCCAATAAAAAAATACTTGAAAGTTTAGATGTCGAAAATGCCGCAGCAGTAATAGTTACAACGTTAAATGAAGAGCATACACAGCTTATTGCGAATAATTTATTAGATATAAATCCATATCTTAATATCATTTTACTAACCGATGACGAAAATTTAAAAAATCTATTTCATAATAAAAACATATATATTTTAGATAAATCAAAAGAACTTGCCGAAACACTTATAAAACTTGCATTGAAATGCGAGCTTAAATTTGATCCCCGTGGGAAATGAAAAGTTTAACAATAAAAATATTTTTGGTATAATTTTTTAAAAAAGGGTATATATGTTTGAAAAATTGGTAACAAGTATAAAAGGATATAAAAAACCATTAGCTTTTGGAATCGCAAGAGTTGATTTAGGTCAGCTCAATCATGATAAAGTTTTACAGGCTACATATCCAGTTATAAATTGGAATGAAAA
The DNA here is from genome assembly GCA_964537435.1 of uncultured Nautiliales bacterium. GTDB lineage: Bacteria > Campylobacterota > Campylobacteria > Campylobacterales > Nautiliaceae > JALTBU01. Next base: position 2,263 of record CAZIBT010000073.1, read on the forward strand.
TTATGGTTCTGCGGCGGTATTTATAAGAAGTTTGATAGAAACTGGGGTTGATGTCAAATTTGATGATAGTGAATTTGTGGCACCTGTTACACCGGAATTTGTTGATATCGCAATGGATTATTTTGGAGAGGATTTAATTGCACAAGCACTAGGAGATAAGCATAAAAACATACAAGTGTTAAAAACATTGAAAAATATTTTTGAAAAAGAATTTTTTGAAAATTATAGGATCTGTTTTCTTTTTGAAGATGAAGCGCCTAAGAGCGTAGAAGCTGTATATTTAAAACTTTATGCGCTTTCCACAAGAAAGGCTAAACTTAGAAGTGTAAATTTAAATGGTGCGTTTGGAATACTTCCAAACTGTGCGTGGGTTGGGAATGTTCCTGTTGAACTAGATTATTTAAGAGCCAATGAAATTGAGCTTAAATTAAAAGATGCTTTTCCTGAAATTGAATATGTGGATAAATTTCCAAGATTTCTTTCACATATAATTCCTGATGATAGGACAAGAATACTTGATAGTGCTAAAGTTAGAATGGGAGCTCAGCTTGCTGCTGGAACAACAGTTATGCCAGGAGCGAGTTATGTTAATTTTAATGCCGGAACTGAAGGCCCTGTTATGGTTGAAGGAAGAATAAGTTCAAGCGCTGTTGTAAAAGAAGGAGCTGATGTTGGAGGAGGAGCTAGTATTTTAGGAGTGCTTAGCGGGACAAACGGAAATCCTATAACCATTGGCAAAAATACGCTTCTTGGTGCAAATTCTGTTACTGGAATTCCTCTTGGTGATGGATGTATTGTAGATGCGGGTATTGCTGTTTTAGAGGGCACAAAAATTTGGATAAGTGAGGATGAGTTTATAAAAATCAAAGAAGTAAATCCTGAATGGAAAGCAGCATATAAAGAATATTTCAAAGGTCTTGAACTTGCAGGACTTAACGGAATTCATTACAGATTTGATACAACAAAAGGTAAAATGATTGCTTTTAGAAGCAGAAGGGAAGTTAAACTTAATGAAGAGCTTCATTAAAAATATTAGTTGATTGGTTATTAGTTATTGGTTAATTTGTTTTATTATTTTATGCCAATATACTGATATACCAATTTCCTTTAATAAAGGAAAAAATAAAAATAAAAATAAAAAAATTTTTGATATAATTTCAAACTTAAAAACCTAAAAAGGATATTAAATGGCTAGAAAATGTGAAATTTGCGGAAAAGGGCCTCAATTTGGTAATAGAGTGTCTCACTCTAATAAAAAAACAAGACATAAATTTAATCCTAACATTCAAAATGTAAAACTTGAAATTAACGGAGTTACAAGAAAAGTTAAAATCTGCACAAGCTGTCTTAGAAGCTTGAAAAAAACAGTATAAAGCTTCCCCTTTTTGGGGTAATTATGAAAAAAAAGAATTTTTTTTCTTGGCTTGCCGATTTTCTTCACTGGGAAACTTCAAAAAAACCAGAAATTGATTTAAGCACTGAAATATGGGGCGAACTTAAACCATTTAGAACTCCTATAATTTTAACTATTTTAATTACACTCTTTGGCACACTCGGATATATATGGATAGATCATTTTTCTTTAATGGATGCTATTTATCAAACAGGAATTACGTTTACAACGGTTGGTTTTGGAGAAATTGCTCCTATTTCCAAAATAGGTAGAATTTTTACTATTTTTTTGATAATTGCTGGGTTTGCTGTTTTTTCTTATGCTGTGGGAATATTAGTTGATGTTATAAACAAAGGACGTTTGATTGCGTTATTTAAGGAGAACAGAATGCTTTATAAAATAGCAAGGTTAAAAAATCATTTTGTTATATGTTATCATAATGAATACACTGTGGATTTAACAAAAGAGCTCAGAAAAACACATATACCTTTTGTTGTAATAGACCCTGGCGATGATTTAGAAGAAAACGCTATTAAATACAAATATCCTTTTTACATAAAAGGTGATCCTCATACTTTACTTGCTATGAAAAAAGCATTTTTAAGCAGTGCTAAAGGTGTTATTACGCTCTCTCATAACACACCTGATAATATTGCCGTTATAAGCTCAGTCAGATTGTATGAAAAAGACCTTGGTAGGCATCCTTATTATATTCTTTCTGTTGCCCAGAGCAATGAAGAAATTGAAAAACTTCAAAGATTAGGTGCAAATGAAGTTCTTTCCCCAACCAAACTGATTGCAAAAAGAATGACTGCTATTAGTGTTGATCCAGATGTTAAAAATATTTTGGAAGAATTTGTATATTCGGTTGATACGCCTCTTGATTTGGAAAAAATAACCGTAAGTAAAAAATCATGGATTGCTTATAAAAAATTAAAAGAGGCGCATTTAAGGGATTTACTTAATGTTACAGTTGTTGGAGTTAAAGAGGAAAAAGGAAAATTTATTCCTGTTCCAAAAGGGGATGTTATTATTAAACCAGGAGACATTTTATTGATTATTGGCACAAATAAAGATATGATGAAAGCCAGAAAGATTATAAGAAGTTCAAAAAAACCAAAAGAGAT
>CAZIBT010000074.1:0-4778 GCA_964537435.1 uncultured Nautiliales bacterium
TTTGAAAGTGATGAGATTAAAATGAGTCTTGATAAAAACGGAATGATTAAAGAAGTTACGATTGAAAAAGAGACACCTTCTCACAAACTTATTGAAGATTGTATGCTTTTAGCCAATAAAGCAGCGGCAAAAATGATTGATTATGGAATTTTTAGGGTTCATGAAAAACCTTCTAAAACATCCTTGGATGAATTGTATACCGAGCTTGGCAGTTTGGGAATTAATGTTAATGTTGATGAAAAAGATTTTGTAAAAGTGGTTAGGGATATTCAAAAACAAGCAAGTGAGATGGATATAAAACAATATGTTGACAAACTAATTATCCGTTCTCAACAACAAGCAAGATATGATGCATTTAACAGTGGGCATTTTGCTCTCGGATTTGAAAGATATACCCATTTTACTTCACCTATTAGAAGATATTCTGATTTAACGCTTCACAGAATTTTAAAAGCAACTATCAGAAAAGATAAAAAAATATTAGAATATATTTTAAGAAATGTAGAAAGTTTAGTTGTTAAAATCAGTGAACTTGAAAGAGAGGCTATGAAGGTCGAGTGGGATTTTTATGACAGAAAATATGCAAGAGTTGCAAAAGAAAATAAAGGAAAAATATATAAAGGAATCATTGAAGATATCGAAATTCCGCCTATAGCTAAAATTTTAGAGGATAGATTACTTGGAGCTAGGGTGTTTTTAAAAGATAAAGAAAAATTTAATCTTTTTGAAAAAATTGATATTGAAATAGTTGATGCGAAAATTACTAATGCCAAAATAAAAGGAAAAGTGAAAAAAATTAAAAACTATAATTTATTCCAGTTGAAATAAGCAATGCTCCTCCTTGTCTAAATTCTCCATATGTATATTTTTTTGTTACAATATCATAAACTCTTCCATTTCTATGTCTTTGGTATGCATATAATCCAGCTAATCCTAATGTTAATTTTTTATTGATTTTATATTTAAAGCCTGCTGAATAAATATATTTATCGCTATCAGGCAAAGCAAAATCAAGCGTTGAATTAGGCACTGGTGTATTGTCATAAGCAAAACCGAGCATTGCTGTAAGTTTATTGGTGCATTGATGTGTAATGCCAATTCTATATGTATTTACATTTTTCCAATTTTTTGGTTGAGGCTTTCCTAATTGGGAATTTTCTACAATAGGGTCATCGAAATCAAAATCTAAATCTTTATATGTTCCCCAAAAGGTTCTCTCAAAAACCAGTTCAACTGTGGTTTTATTGAATTTTCTTGAATAAGCGATATCTAATGTTGCGGGAATAGGGACGGTAGTTTTTGCCCCTGTGTCATATTTATATTTATTTAGAGTATTTGGAATTAGAAAATATCCGCTTGCACTGCCTTTGAGTGTCAAATCTACTTTTGAGCGGTAAGTTATAGCAAATTTATTAACTTTTTCATCATCTTGATAAGAAATTGCCCCATTCCAGCCATAATCTGTAGAAGTTCCGCTTAAATCGTATGAATAAGCTGGATAATATAATCCTTTTGCCCATGCTTTGCTTCTGATAATTCTAATACCAAATGCTAATGCTAAATTATTATTTATTTTTTTTGCAATAGACGGATTTAATTCATATGTTTTTAGGGTAAATTCTTTTGCTCCCTCTGCTGGTAAAGTATCATCCCATTTTTTAGATAGTCCTGCTGGTTCATCAATAGAAAATCCAAATCTATAACCATTATAGTCTTTGCTTACAAAATGCAACTCTGGAATAAGATATTGTTGTGATTCAGAATAATATGAAGTATGATTAGTATAATCATTAAATTTTACAGGCGGAAGATAAATATAAGTTAATTGAAAATTAATATAATTTTTATCATTCATAAAAGCCATATTTGCAGGATTATAATAAGCTGCATCTGCTTCGTTTGCATTAGCTATATTTGCAGAACTTAATGCTACTCCTGTGAATGATTGTTCTGGAATTTTAAATCCATTAGCTAATAAAATTGTTGATGTTAAAATTGAAAGTGCTAAAATCTTTTTCATTTTTTCTCCTTTTATTAATATAGTATAATTTTACAAAAAAGGTATGGATGTATAAAAAAGAGTTTGACAAATTAAGTGAAATTCCACATTTTGTTGTGTTTTATGGTAACGCTTTTTATTTGAGAGAATATGAAAATAAAATTTTAGAAAAGTTTAAAAATGCAAATATTTTAAAAATGTATTATGATGAATATGATTTTGAAAAAGCAAAAACTCATTTAAGAGAAACTTCTTTATTTGGAAATGAAAATGTTTTGATAATAAAACACAACAAATATCTCCCAAATTTTGATAAACTGATTAAATATACCGAAAATTCATATCTTTTTTTCTTTTATTATGGACAAAAACCTCCAAAAACCAAAAACATTGTCAGATTTTTTGAGCCAGATATAAAAGAACTTCTATTTTATATAGACAAAAAAACAAAAGAGCTGAATATTGATATTACAAAAGAGGCAAAGCTTTATTTAATAAAAACCACAGAAAGTCTGTTTTTAGAAAAAGAGCTTGAAAAACTAGCGTTATATTCAGATAGAATTACCCTAAATGATGTTAAAAAACTTGTTTTTTTGTATAAAGAGGATACATTTGAAGATGTTATCGTTTCTATTTTAAAAGGAGAAGAGTTTGAAAACAAATTAAATAATCTGTTGCAAAAAATTGATTTTAAAAGATTTCTTCCAGCTTTTATTAGATATGTGAAAGATTTATATAAATATCATTTATTTATTAAAAAAACAGGAAAGACCTCATTAAAAGAATTATTGGGATATAAACTTCCTTTTAATATTGAAAATCAAAGAATGTCTTTGGCTGTAAAATTGAAAGAGAGAGATTTTTATGTTCTTTTAAAAAATCTTCTTTATTTTGAGCTTAAATTACGCAAAGGTGAAGGATTTGGGGAGAGTATATTTTATGAAGCAATAGCCTTTTTGAAAATATTTAATTCTTTTTAAACATTTTCTTTAATCTTTTTGCCGCTTTGGTAAGTCCAAGTTTCATACCTGAATATCTCATCATTTTTGCCATTTGTTTGTATTTATCTTTTTCATAACAGGGATTGGGGCATTTTCTACATCTGGGCTTAGGATCATTCGGGCATTCCTGAAGTCTATTTATTGCATACTCTAAAAGATTGTGGCATTCATTACAAAGAGAAATATTAAATTCGATTATTTCATTTTTATAAGAGAATTTATATTTTTTTTCAAATTGATTGGTATGCTTATCGTTGCAATAAATTGGAAAAAATTTTTCAAGTGTTTTAATCTCAGAGCTGAATTTTTCAAATGTCATATAAAACCTTTTTAATAATTGTATATAAAACTTTCTTGAGATTCATTGATTGATATCAAATTTATCAAAATTTTGTCTTATGGCTTCATATAATATAATTCCGCAGCTAACAGCTAAATTTAAACTTCTGCCATTTTTACTCATAGGAATTGTTATGGCTTGATTTTTATATTTATTTAAAATATCCTCATCAATTCCTTTTGTTTCGCTTCCGAATATTATAAAATCACCTGGGTTGAATTTGCTTTTAAAATAGGGTTTATTTGTTTTGGTAGTAGCAAAATGCATTTTTGAAATATCATTTGTTTTTAGAAATTCATATGTGTTTTCCCATATAATTAAATCAAGTTTATTCCAGTAATCAAGCCCTGCTCTTTTTACAGCTTTATCACTTATGTCAAATCCTATAGGTTTAACTATATGAAGTATAGCACCGGCATTTACGCAAAGTCTTCCAATATTTCCTGTATTGGGTGGTATTTGGGGATTAAAAAGCACTATATTAAACATTTTTGGGCCTTTTGATTAGAAATGATAATATTTTGGCTACTTTTTTAGGGTTTTTTGAAAATATTTCTTTTAGTCTGTTTTTTAATATTTGAATTTTTATATCGTTTATATTTTTCATTTTAAAGAATTATTGTTTTATTTGCATATACAAATATTCTATCTTCAATAGCAAGTTTTATAGCACGGCCAAGAACTATTTTTTCAATATCCCTGCCTTGAACCCTCATCTCTTCCCAACTCATTTCATGATTTACTCTTATAATATCCTGTTCAATTATAGGTCCGTCATCAAGATTGTTATTTACAAAATGAGATGTGGCACCTATAATTTTCACTCCTCTGTCATATGCCTGTTTATAAGGATTTGCACCTATAAATGCAGGTAGGAATGAGTGATGTATATTTATTATTTTGTTTGGAAATTTTTCTACAAAATTTGGTGTTAAGATTCTCATAAACTTAGCCAGAATTATAAAATCAGGATTTGTAGGCTTAATAATTTTTAACATTTCGTTTTCATGCTGGGTTCTACTTTTGTTTTCTGCCGGAATATGATAAAAAGGAATTTTAAATTTTTCCACTAAATCTTTTAAATTATCTCTATTGGCAATAACTCCAAGTATTTCTACATCCAAATCGCCGCTGTAATGTTTTATAAGTATATCCCCAAGAGCGTGAGCCTCTTTTGTTGCAAGCAAAAACAGTCTTTTTTTTCTTTTTTGGAATATGTTGATATTTGCATTTGGAATTTCTTTACTTAATTCATTTTTTAATTTTTCTTTATCTATTTTACCAGCAATTACTGCACGGAAGAAAAATTTATTGTTTTCTTTATCAACAAATTCCTGTTGGGTTTCTATATTGAAATCGTTTTCAAATAATACTTTTGAAATTTTATAAACAAGACCTTTTTTATCGTCGCAATCAATTAAAAGAGTATATTTCATTT
>CAZIBT010000075.1:0-4773 GCA_964537435.1 uncultured Nautiliales bacterium
GATCATGTGCAGGTGTTACTTTTACTGCACCTGTTCCAAATTCCATGTTTACATAACTATCAGCAATGATTGGAATTTCTCTATTAATTAGAGGTAATTTTACTTTTTTGCCAATTAAATGTTTATACCTTTCATCTTTTGGATTTACCATTACAGCAGTATCTCCAAAATATGTCTCAGGTCTTGTTGTTGCGACAACAATATATTCGTTGCTATCAACAATTGGATATTTTATATATACAAGTTTTCCTTGATGAGTTTCATATTCAACCTCAATATCACTTAGTGCCCCATCTTTTGGGCACCAGTTAACCATATAGTTGCCTTTAACAATCAAACCTTCATCATAAAGCTTTTTAAAAGCAACCCTAACAGCCCTTTGAAGCCCTTTATCCATTGTAAATCTCTCTCTAGACCATGCTGGTGAAGCTCCTAATCTTCTTAGTTGTTTAGTGATGGTTCCACCACTAAATTCTTTCCATTTCCAAACTCTTTTTAAAAATTCTTCACGACCAAGTTCCTCTTTGGTTTTACCCTCGGCTAAAATTTGTTTTTCAACAACGTTTTGTGTTGCAATTCCGGCGTGGTCAGTTCCGGGCTGCCACAGTGTAGCATATCCATCCATTCTTTTATATCTAACGATTATATCTTGAAGGGTAAAAGTAAGTGCATGTCCTATATGCAGACTTCCTGTAACGTTTGGGGGTGGCATCATAATGCAGAAATTTTTTTCCTTTTCGTAATCCACTTCAAAAAATTTGTTATTTTCCCATATTTCATAAGTAGATTTTTCAAACTCTTTGGGATTATATTCTCTCACTTTTATCCTTTTTTGACGTAATTATACTATAATTATGAAAAGCATTTTAAAAAGGAATTTTATGGAATATAAAGTTGTATATCCTATTTTGGGATTTGAAAATGAAAAAGATTATGTTTTAGAGCAAATTGATGATATGTTTTATAAGCTTAAAGGCAAAAATGTGGAATTTACATTAATAAATCCTTTTAAAATAAGGAAAGATTATGATTTTGAGGTTGATGAAGAATTTGCCAAAAATATGAAATTAAAAAAAGGCAATATATTGGTTTTAAATATACTCACACTTCAAAATCCTTTTTTAGAAACAACTGTTAATTTTGCAGCTCCTGTTATTTTAAATATAAAAGATAAATTATTAGGACAGGCTGTTTTAGATAAATATAACTATTCTTTGGCAAAACCACTTAAAGATTTTGTAAAGGCTGATAATGAAAATTAGTATTGTAGGATATGGGGCTATGGCAAAAGCCATCCTTAATGGAATGAAAAATGGAAAATGGAAAATGGAAAATGTCGAAATCGTAGGAAGAAATGAAGAAAAAATGAAAAAACTCTCAAATGAGCTGGGGTGTAAGTATAGTTTAATTGATGGATATGATATTACAGATAAAATAGTAATTTTAGCAGTGAAACCTTATGCACTGCAAGAAGTTTCAATGAGAATAAAAGGAGAAGCTGATATATTAATTTCGATACTAGCGGGAAAAAGTTTATCCGAACTTGAAAAATATATAAAAGCAAAATCATATATTAGGGCTATGCCAAATATTGCCGCTAAATATCAGGCATCAATTACTGCAATTACCGGTGATAAGAATGCAAAAGAAAAAGCTTTTGAAATTTTAAGTAAAATAGGGGATATTATTTGGGTTAATAATGATGATGAAATTGATATGGCTACGGCAATTATAGGAAGCGGACCTGCATTTTTGGCTATAATTGCTGAAGCGTTAAGCGATGGAGGAGTTTATATCGGTCTTAAGAGAGAGACAAGCGATCAGTTAAGCAGGGGACTTTTTAAAAGTTTTGCAAGTTTAAAAGAAAATTTTGCAGATATTAAAAATTCGGTTATGTCTCCTAAAGGCACAACAGCAGAAGGAATAAAAACATTTGAAAGCAATGGATTAAGAGGAATAATAATGAAAGGCATTATTGATAGTTATGAAAAATCAAAAAAATTATAAAGCTTTTACTTTAATAGAAATTTTGGTTTCTTTAATTATAATAGGAATTGTAGCGACAACTTTGCCTTTAATGCTTCAAACAGGGGTTAAAACAGCAAAAAACTCAGCTATGGAAGAAATTTTTTATCAGGAATTTTCTTTGCTCCAGCTTATAAACACAATGTATTTTGATGAAAACAATACTATTGGAGATAATTATTATAAAGATTTAAACGCTACTGGAGGCGATAGTGAATTATATATTGAAAAAAACGCAACATTAGGAAAATATGTTGGAGAATATAATAGAGTAGGAAAATTCGAATTAAATAATAATATTTTAAGAAGCGGCACCAATGCAACTGTTAGTTCTATTGGGCCAGATGGGGAGGTTAGTTCTGAATATGATGATGTGGATGATTTTAATGGATATGAAGATAATGTAACTACTTCATTTGGAGTAATTCCTCTTAGAGTGAGTGTTAAATATATTTCGGATGAAGCAAATTATTCTTCTGATAATATAACTTTTGATATAAATTATTCAAAAAAAGCTAATTTTACCAATATTAAGCTTATTACTGTTTCTGCCAATGTAAATAATATTGATATTAACTTATCTTATCCGTCTATGAATATAGGGGCAAGTAAATTTTTATCTTTAGAAGAGATTGAGAGATGAAAAAAGCTTTTACTTTAATTGAGCTTATTGTTGTATTGATAATTATGGGAATACTTGCCACAATAGCTACTGAAATTTTACTAAAAGTTTATAAAAATTACACTATTACCAAAGCAAGAAACGCACTTGTATATAAAACCGATCTGATAATAAACGAAATTGCCTCCAAACTTCAAAGTAGAGTTCCTAATAGTGTAATTGCAACTGAATGTAATGCAACAAATAATGATTGTATTAATGGTAATATTTTAGGATTTATTTCTATCCAAAATTTAACGGAAAAAAATGCTAATAAATATCCTGTAATTGAATGGCTAAATAAAGATATTTATTCGAAAAGAGGAGAATGGAATTCTCAATTGAAAAGAGTAATCCCAGGTTGGAGTGGTTTTGTCGATTTAAAAAAAACCCAAATAAATTCTGGAGATAATAATTACACTATTATTATTCCCGATTCTAATATGAGCATAGTTCAAGAAATTGACGGAAATTGGACTGAACGTTGGGGAATATCTGGATATAGGAATATATTTGCAAATAAATTGAGTGTTCTTATTTTCAGTGGAGCTGATGGAAGGGGGGCTTTTAATGATATTAACCATTCTTATGGATGGTATGAAACACTCTATCCTAATAATAAAGCAGAAAAAGTGTTTAAAATTTATAAAAATTCTGATGATAATATTACGGTAACTGCTATTGATGATTCGAATAATACAACGGTATATGAAGGATTTTTTATTGTTAATGGGGCTGAAGCTATTGTTCCTGTATATGATGAAAATTATAGTGATTATAATTTAACTTTTATTCAAAATTACTATCCTTGGAAAGATCAAAATTTTACTGATGGAAATAGTTCTCTTTTAGTAACGCATGTAACTGAATTTAAATTCAAAGAACAAAATTCACTTTTAAGGATATATTTGTGTATTCAAGATCCAAACGTAAAAATAAATAATAACACTTATTTAACTATCTGTAAAGAAAAGGTTATATTTTGAAAAAAGGATTTTCGCTATTACTTAGTATCATATTTATGATAATAATGGCATTTATAGGTGTAATGATTATGGAATTTAATGCTTCAAGTTCAAATCATGCGACTGAGAATTTTTTGGATACAAAAGCAAATTTGGCTTTAAGAAGTGCTACTGAATATGCAATTTTAGCTATTCAAGGTCATAATTTCAATAATGGTAATTTATATAAAATAAATATATCTTATCCACTTTTTGATGCAAATGTTACAATTCATTATTTTTTGACAAATTGTTTGAGTGGAGATGATAATTGCTCGAAAATTGAAACAGATGATACAAATGGCACTGTTTTAATTTATACAGTAGTAACGTCAAAAAACAGTAATTTTCATATTAGAAAAGTTAAAATGACTTTACAAAATCCGTAAAGTTATATAGAATTCTGAAAAAAAGGAGTAACATGAATATAACAGTTGTAGGTAGAAATGTTGAGTTAACAGATGCAATGAAAACCCATATTGAAAAAGTTGTTGAAGAAGTGGAAAAATATAATTTGAATATACATTTTGCAAATGTAATAATAGAAAAAGATAAAAGAGATTTTTTTACTGTTGAAATAATAATGAATATCCCTTCCAAAGGAACAGTTGTAGTTCATTATAAAGACAAAGATATGTATGCAGCGCTTGATAGAGCAAAAGACAAGCTCGAAAAGCTTTTGAGAAGATATCATGATAAAATAACCGATTATAAACAGGAAAAACTTGAAGAATTGATTGTTGAAAACGAAGAAGATGAAATTGTTGAAGTGCCTCTTGATATTGAAAAACCTTTAAGTATTGATGAAGCGATAGAGGAATTTAAAAAATCGGGTCTTTATTTTATGGTATTTAAAGATACGCATGGAGAAAAAAGAGTTATTTACAGACGTAAAGACGGAAAACTTGGATTATATTAATTAAATTTGATAAAATTTCAAGCTCAAAATATATAAAAGGAGAAAATTAATGAAAAGAACATATCAGCCTAGTAAAATCAGAAGAAAAAGAACACATGGATTTAGAGCTAGACTTAAAACTAAAAACGGAAGAAAAGTTTTAAAAAGAAGAAGAGCAAAAGGTA
>CAZIBT010000076.1:0-4714 GCA_964537435.1 uncultured Nautiliales bacterium
CTATTAAATCCGATAAAATAATTTTTAATTAAAATAAACTATTTCAAATTTTTCAAAACTGCCCTTGCTTCATCTAAATCAACTAATTTTTCAAGCTCTCCATCTCTAAAAACATACCACTCCCGCTCATCAAATTTTCTACCAGTTTTAAGTCTCATCTCCAAAACATCAAAATTTTTAAGCTCAACATCCCAATCTTCTTTATATGCTTTTTGTTTTTTGCACCACTCTTTACCATTTGATAGTATAAAATCCCTATCAACCTCATCTCCATTTAGATACAATTTAGCAACATAAGCAGGACCAAATTTTGGAGTATAACACCCATCAGTTTTAAAATGAAACCATTTTGAGCGGCGGGAAGCTAATATATTTTTTGCTTTTTCAATTAAATCAAAAAGCTCTTCATCGCTTAAATTATTCAAATCTTTAACGTTCATTTTTATTTAATTTTTCCAATGAATTTTGAATAATTTTATATATATTTGGATATGTGTAAATTTCCCCGTGTTTTACACCATCAAGCCATATTATTTTTTTCAAATTTTGTATATTATTAAGCAAATTTTCAAGAGAGATTTTAGGTATTATATCATCGTTTTTTAATGCAATAACAATAACAGGAATTTTACTCCTTTTTATAAACTTTGCCTCATTAAATTTATATTTCAAAAGCAAATCAATAGGAAAAATAGGATATCTTATTTTTGCGATATGCTCTATACTATCAAAAGGAGTTATAAGAAGAAGTCCTTTGAATTTATATTTTGATGCCAAATACGCAGCTACAGCAGTTCCAAGACTTCTACCTATAACAAAATCTGGTTTATATTTTTTAAAAATTTCACTTGCATATTTCAAAATTTTCTTTTCGCTAGGCGTTCCTTCGCTCCTAGCATATCCCGGATAATTAAATCCCAAAAAATTAAATTCTTTTATTTCGGGAGCTATTTTATCCAAAAATTCTATTACATTATTTGCATTGCCACCAAAATACAAAACCAACGGCAAATTATTACCATTTTTGGTAAAAGCTCCTTCAAGTTTTATACCATCTGAAGTTTTGAAATAAATTATTTTAGCTTTTTTAGGAATGTAAGATTTAGCCCATTTTCTATTGAATATTTTTTGATTCTGGATAAAATAAAGATAAAAACAAGCTGCAATATAAATACCAAAAATAAAAAGAAAAAAAGAGATAATTTTCATTAAAATTCTATAAGCCCTTCAAGAGGAGAAGAAGCGCTAGCATATGGTTTTTTAGGAATTCTCCCTGCTTTATATGCAGCCCTACCGGCTAAAACAGCATATTTCATAGCCTCTGCCATTGCAATAGGATTTTTAGCCTGAGCTATTGCTGTATTTGTAAGCACCCCATCAGCCCCTAGTTCCATTGCCACCGCAGCATCACTTGCAGTTCCAATTCCTGCATCTACAATTACGGGCACATTTACGGCATCTTTTACAAACACCACGTTATATCTATTTTGAATCCCAAGTCCACTTCCAATCGGTGCTGCAAGAGGCATAACAGCGGCCGCTCCGGCATTTTCCAATCTTTTTGCCATAATTGGATCATCATTTGTATAAGCCAAAACAGTAAAATCTTCTTTTGCCAAAACTTCACATGCTTTAAGTGTTTCTAAGACATCTGGATATAAAGTTTTTGCGCTGTCTCCTATTATTTCAAGTTTGATAATATCAATTCCCGTTGCTTCTCTTACAAGTCTAAAAAGCGTAATTGCTTCATCAGCTTTTGTGCATCCTGCCGAATTTGGTAAAATTTGAACATCAGTGTCTTTAAAATAATCCATTAAATTTTCTTCATTCGGATCTGTTATATTAACCCTTCTTACTGCAACAGTAATCATTTCTGCTCCGCTTGCCAAAGTAGCATCCCTAGTTATTTTGAAATCAGGATATTTTCCGCTACCGACGATAAGTCTGCTTGTAAATTCATATTTGCCTATTTTTAAAATATCACTCATTTTTCTCTCCTTATCTTCACATAATCCCAAATTTCTTTATTTCCAAAAAGTCCACGTCTTGCAAAAAGCATAATCAAAAGTAAAAGCACGCTAAACACTACCATTCTAAGACCTGGTATTCCGTGAATAAATCCTATATGCCAAGTTGCATCATCAAGAGGTCTTAATAATTCCATTCCTCCCAAAAATAAAAACGCTCCGAGTATACTTCCGCTCATACTTCCAAGACCTCCCAGAACAATAATAATTAATAATTGAAATGTCAACATAAAAGTAAACTGATCTGGAGAAATAGAACCAATGGAACTAGCCAAAAGTCCTCCTCCCACACCTTCAAAAAACGCACTTGTCATAAAAGCCAAAGTTTTTGTTTTAAATGTATTAACCCCCATAGCAAGTGCTGCGTCTTCATCATCTCTTACAGCTTTCATAGCTCTTCCGAATTTTGAATAAACAATATTATACACCAAAATAACAGTTACCAAACAAGTAACTCCTATCCAAAAATAACTTGCAAATCCAGGAATTGAATCAAGCCCCATTGACCCATTTGAAATCTCAGGATTATTTATAAGAAATATTCTTATAATAAACCCAAAACCAAGCGTTACAATAGCCAAATAATCTCCTCTTACCCTAAATACTGGAAAAGCAAGCGTTAGTGCAAGCAACGAAGAGACTATTCCGCTAATTACTAAGGCTAAAAAAGGATTAAAAGGCACGTTAGGATTTAAAAATACATCTCTTATAATAGGCAAGGGAGGCGTAAGCATATATAATTCGCTTTTTATTTCCGGTGAAAGCAGTAAAATCGCCGTTACATAAGCTCCAATTGCCACAAATCCGTTAGGTTCAAGAGAAAATTGCCCTGCTACTCCATTTATGAGATTATAACTAATTGCCAAAATTATAAAAATATAAATATTTCCCAAAACCGTCAATGTATATGAACCGAATATATGAGGAGAAAAAAGTAAAAATGCCAAAAATACAACTGTAACAACTGCAATTAACATAAAATATCCAATTGCTTTATTCATAATCTTTATATTTTTAATTTTTTTTACCTTTTCCATTACTAAAACCTTTGTCTCTCAAAATCAATCCCCATAATACCCGTTGGTCTAAAAAGTAAAACAAAAATCAATAAAATAAACGCAAATGCATCTTTCCAACCTCCAAGTTCAGGGAAAAATCCGGGAATTGCAACCTCTGCGAATCCCAAAATAAATCCTCCTATAACAGCTCCCGTTACACTTCCAATTCCACCCACAACAGCAGCCGCAAATGCTTTAAGACCTACAAGCATCCCCATATAAGGATCAATGCTTGGATATGCCATTGCAAAAGAAACACCTCCTATTGCGGCAAGAGCAGAACCAAGTGCAAATACAAAACCGATAATAATATTTGAATTTGCACCCATTAATTTAACAGTATATATATCAAATGCTAAAGCCCTGATGGCAATTCCAATTTTTGTTCTGTATAAAATATATAAAAGTAAAAGCAATAACAATATGGTAAGAACGGGAACAATAATTGTCAAAACAGGAATAGTCAAATCTCCTATATGAATAATTGTAGAAAACCATTTTGGAAAATAAAATGCTTGATAAGTTCCTCCAAGATATTGATTTGCTATAACATTAAATAAACTCTCAAGAAAAAATGAAATACCAATAGCCGTAATCAAAAGAGAAATTTTTGGAGCACCTTTATCTAAAAGAGGCTTATATGCTATAACATGCGTTAATATCCCCACAATAGCGGTTAAAACTATAGAAATAGTAACTGCAGTAAAAAACATTCCCATAGAGATATCTTTAAAAGTCCAATGTGTAAAAATACCTACAAAAATAAAAGCCAAAAAAGCTCCTACCATCATAATATCGCCGTGTGCGAAGTTAATTAATCTAAGCACTCCATAAACCAGCGTATAACCTATTGCAATAAGTGCATACATACTCCCGAGCGAAAAACCGTTAATGACTTGTTGCAAAACAAATCCCAAATCCATATCTCACCTTTTTTCGAAATTATATCATTAATAAATAATTTAACAAATTACTTTGTTTCTGCCACTTTTTTTGGCAATATAGAGCTTTTTATCCGCATTTTCTAATAAACTTTTTAAATTATCTTTTTCATTCATTTCATAAACACCGCTGCTGATTGTTATTTTTATATGTTTTTTTCTACAAAAAATATAATGTTCAATCACTTTTCTAAATTCCTCCATTCTTTTACATGCATCTTTTAATTTACTAAAAGGTAGAATTATAATAAATTCCTCGCCTCCATATCTTATGGAAACATCAGAGCCTCTGAAAAATTCTTTCATTATTTTACCAAGTTCTTTTAAAACGCAATCCCCCATTACATGCCCATTTTTATCATTTACTTTCTTAAAAAAATCTATATCTATTAAAGCAATACTCAATGGAAAATGATATCTTTTGGCTTCCAATATTTTTTTATTAAGATATTCTTCCATAAATTCTCTATTATAAAGCTCTGTCAAATTATCGGTAATAGCTCTTTTGTGAAAAAATTTATTTCTTTTTTTCAATTCTATAAACATTATTTCTTTTTCCAATGAAACGGTTAAAGGAGATAAAATATGTTTTAAAAGCAAATTTAGAAATTTTTCTTCTTCTTGTGTAAGTTTATCTTCCATATAAATATTAATTTCACCTATTTTTTTGTTTTTTTCATTATAAAGA
>CAZIBT010000077.1:0-4620 GCA_964537435.1 uncultured Nautiliales bacterium
ACAGGAATAAGCCCACTTAAATTTTCTTCATACCATTTTCTTTTATAAACAGGCTCTATTGTTTGGGTGGTTCCAGTTAAAATAGAAATAGAGCTTGTAGGAGCAATGGCCATTAAATATCCATTTCTAATTCCTTTTTTTACCTTTTCTCTTAAAGCCTCCCAATCATATTGAGTTGCACTGAATAAATCCCTTACAACCAATTTTTTTGCATTTTCATTTGCGGTATCTATTGGAAGTATTCCTTTAGACCATCTGCTACCTTCAAATTCAGGATAAATACCTTTTTCCCTAGCCAAATCACAGCTTGCGTTTATTGCATGATAGCTAATTCCTTCAAATATTTCATCAATAAGTTTTAAATGCTCATTACTTCCCCAAAAAATTTGTCTTTCAGCTAACATCTGGGCTTCGCCCATTGCTCCAAGTCCTATTGCTCTATTTTTAAGATTTGTATCTTTTGTTTTTCTTACAGGATAGAAATTTAAATCAATTACATTATCAAGCATTCTAATTGCAATAGGAATTACCTCTTTTATCTTCTCAGGCGTATTTACTTTGCTAAGATTCACACTCGCAAGATTACAAACAGCTGTTTTACCGCCTACAGATACTTTTTCTACAATATATACCTGTTTGCCGTCAATTGAATCAAGAGAAGTTATTTTTTTTGCTTTTTTAATAATTTTAACCCCGCCACTTTCAACCTCAACATCTTCATCTTCCTCAAAAAACACAAAACTTTCATCTTCAAAAGTTACTTTTACTTTGTAATGATTTGGCTGGGTATTTTGAAAAATTTCAGTGCATAAATTAGAACTTCTGATTATTCCGCTGTGAGAATTTTGGTTTCTTTTATTTGCATTATCTTTGAAACAAAGAAATGGATTTCCTGTTTCGTAATATTCAAGGAGTATTTTTTTCCAAAGCTCCTTTGCTTTGATTTTTCTTTTTGGGATATTTTCGTCATTTTCATATTCGATATATTTTTTTTCAAACTCTTCACCATAAAGGTCTGTCAAATCTTTAACATCATAAGGATCAAATAGTGTCCATAATTCATCTTTTTCAACCCTTTTCATAAATAAATCGCTTATCCATAAAGCAGGGAATAAATCATGAGCTCTTCTTCTCTCTTCCCCAGAATTTTTCTTTAAATCAAGAAAATCCAAAATATCCATATGCCACGGTTCAAGATATACCGCAATAGCCCCTTTTCTAGTTCCGAGCTGATCCACCGCAATTGCCACATCATTGGTAATTTTTAGCCATGGAATTACCCCTCCGGCTGCATTTTTATGATTGTCTATAAAACTTCCAAGAGCTCTTATTTTGCTTACATCCCAGCCTATACCACCTCCAAATTTAGACAAAAGCGCCATTTCTTTAAAATCATCGAAAATTCCTTCTATATTATCATTCATACTTCCCACATAACATGAGGACAATTGATGCCTAGTTGTCCTTGCATTAGAAAGTGTAGGAGTTGCAACCATTACTTCAAATTTGGAGATAACATCATAAAATTTCTTAGCCCAATATCCTCTAATTTCCTTTGGATCATTTAAATTTATATTTTTTTTCTCTTCTTCTGGAATGGAAAAAGGATTTGTTTCGTTTTGTGCAAGAAACATCGCAACACCCATAAAAAGCTGTTGAGGAAGCTCTATTGGTTTTCCTTCTTTATTTTTTATTATATACCTATCATAAAGCGTTTTAATTCCAAGATAGGTAAATTGCAAATCCCTCTCTGGTTTAATATATTCATTCAAATCATCAAGATCAAATTTTTCTTTTAACCCAGGCAGTATTCTGCCTGCTTTTTCTCCTTTTTCGAAATATTCTTTTAAATGGTTATAACCGGTAAATCCAGTAACTCTATGATACAAATCATATAAAAAAAGCCTTGCCGCAACAAAATTCCAATTGGGTCTATCAATATCTATTTTATCAACGGCAGTTTTTATCAACGTATCTTGAATTTCCTCTGTAGTAATTCCATCTCTAAACTGAAGTTTTGCATCAAGCTCAAGCTCGCTATAATCAACCCCCTCCAATCCTTCACATGCAGCTTTTGTATATTTTCTTATTTTGCTAATATCAAGCAACTCTCTTCTTCCATCTCTTTTAATTACCGTAATTCCAGGATACATTATTCTCCTTTTTTAAATTATAATGAAATAATACCAAATGGAAAATGAAAAAATAAATCAAGAAAGAAATTTAATTAAACCGACAGCTAACAGTGCCGCAAAATAGGCAAAAACATTAGGATAAATTGTATAAAAAGCTCTCCAAATCCACTGTGGCACTTCAGCATAAAAAGTGCTCATAGCTGCAATACAAGGAGAATAAAACATAACTATTATAATCATAGCAACTGCAGCAGTAAAAGGTAATGATTTTCTTATTGTTTCAATTAATCCTTTGCTTGTTTCATTGGCATTGCCAGATCCATATAATACGGCCATAGTCGAAACTACCGTCTCTTTTGCAGCAAGCCCAGCTAATAATGAAACATCCTCTCTCCATCCAAGATCCAAAGGTTTTGTAAGAGGAGCCATAAGTTTGCCTATGCGTGCAATATAAGAATTTTCCAGAATTTTTTGATTCATTTTTTCTTCTAAGGTAGCTTTTTTAGTCTCACTTTTAATTTGAGCTATTTTAAGAGAATACTCTTTAACAATATCAGCTCTTGGAAATGAGCTTAAAAACCATACAGCAAGGCTTGCCAGTGCAATAAATGTTCCAGCTTTTTGTAAAAACATTTTTGTTTTTACCCATAAATCAAATAAAAGTGCCTTTAATTTTGGAAACCTGTATTTTGGAAGCTCCATCACAAAAGGTTCTGGCTCTCCTTTGAATAAAACAACCCTTAATATTTTAGCAACAATAAGTCCTGTTAAAGCTCCGCCCAGATAAATAGCAAACATTACATCCCCTTGAATTGAAGGAGCAAAAAATGCGCTCACCAATAATACATAAATAGGCAGTCTTGCTCCACAGCTCATAAATCCAATTACTAGCATAGTAATAAGCCTATCTTTTGGATTTTTAAGCGTTCTTGCAGCCATATATGCTGGAACTGAGCATCCAAACCCGCTAACAAGAGGAATAAAAGCTCTTCCTTGAAGTCCAAATCGCTTCAAAACACCGTCCATTACATATGCAGCCCTTGCCATATAACCTGTCTGCTCCATTAAATTTATCCCCAAAAACAAAATTAAAATATTTGGCAAAAACATCACAACTGCACCCACAGCAGGAATAACACCATCAACCAAAGCCTCTTTTACAATCCCTTCAGGCAATAACTTACCAAACCAGTTTCCAAAAGCTATAAAAGCATTATTGATATAATCCATTGGAATCGCTCCAATAGAGAAAGTGGCCTGAAAAACAGCCCACATTACAAATAAAAATATAGGAAGCCCAAAAAGTGGATGAATCAAAATTTTATCTATTTTTTCGCTAAATTTCTCACGTCTTGCTTTTTTTGCTATTTGGGAAATTATACCTTTAGATAAAGCTAGTCTCTCTTCAAAAAATATCTCTTTTACATCTTCTTCATCGTATTCAATTCTTATTCTCTCTTTGCTTGATTTAAGTTGAGATGCAAGTTCTACATACCAAGGTTTTTCATGTATTCTTTTATAAATATCCTCATCATCTTCAAGTAGTCTTATTGAAATAAATCTCTTATTTAATTTACACTCTTTTATTTTTTCTCTAACATTTTCTATCTCTTCTTCAATAATTTCAGAATAATAAATTCTAGGGGTGTTTTTTTCTTTAAAAGTCTTAATAACTTTTTCAAACAATTCTTCAAGACCAAATTTTTCTTTTGCTGATACATTTTCCGCCATTATATTAGTAAGTTTAAAAAACTTATCCGTATCAATTTCACCACCATGACGAGAATATTCATCATACATATTAAAAGCAATTACCACAGGTTTATTTAGATCCGCTATCTGCCAAGAAAATGTTAAATTTTTTTGTAGCTGGTTTGAATCAACTACATTAAGTATTAAATCATACTCTTCATTTATCAAAAAATCTTTTGTTACTTTCTCTTCAGGGGTATACGGATGAAGTGAGTAAGTCCCAGGAAGGTCAATAAGTTTAAGTTTATACCCGTTTCTTTCAAATTCAACCTCTTTTTTTTCGACCGTAACACCTGAGAAATTCCCTACATGTAAAGTTGCACCGGAAATTGCATTGATAAGATGACTTTTGCCAACATTTGGCTGTCCGACAAGCGCAATTTTTATCTTTCTCATTCTTCACTCTCCATTTTATCCACTTCAATTTCAGCCGCTTCTTCACTTCTTAATGCCACATTTACACCGTTTATATCAACATCAAACGTATTTTTAGCAAGTGTATGTTTAAGCACTTTTACTCTCTCACCCCTTGCAAATCCCAATGCGAAGAGTTTACTTTTTAATGGTTCTTTTGCATAGATTTTTTTTATTATTCCGCTCTCTCCTATTTTTAGCTCATTAAGTCTCATTTTGCTCCTTACATATAGTTTATAAGATTTTGAGTAGATGAGTATATGAGGTTTAGTATTGAGAACTAAACCTGGCACTTCTATTCTCACATCCACCCATTTAC
>CAZIBT010000078.1:0-4587 GCA_964537435.1 uncultured Nautiliales bacterium
ACATATTATAGATAATGGAAAACATCTTTATATTTTCAATATTGATGGAAGCATAGTTAAAATGGATTCAAATTTAAAATTAATAAAAAAAATAAAATTGCCTTTTGCCGATTATTTTGCACCTGGTATTTGCAAAGGAAATATTTATACCATTACTTCAAATGGATATTTATTAAAAATAACGCCTAATCTTAATGTAACGGTTTATAAAACAGGTGAATTTGAAACAGATGAGCCGCTTAGAATCAAAGGCTGCAAAATATATAACGATAATAAGGTGTTTTTTATTGAGTAGATATTTGGAAAGTTTTTTAGAATATCTGTTAATAAACAAATCCGTAAGTAAAAATACGTATGAAGCATATAAGAGAGATTTAGTCCAATTTGAAAAATTTTTAAACAAAACAATAATTGAAGCTTCAAGCAGAGATATAATTGCATTTTTATCAAATATAGACAATAAGCGATCACTAAATAGGAAATTAAGCTCAATTAATTCATTTTTTGATTTTGCTTATAAAAGAGAGCTTATAAATGAAAAATTCAAAATAAAACAAGCAAAAATTCCAAAAAAATTACCTAAATTTTTAACTAAAGAAGAGATATTAAATTCTATTTCAAACATTAATACCAATTCAAGCTGGTTTGAATTAAGAGATAAAGCATTAATACTTTTTTTGTATGCGACAGGTCTTAGAATAAGCGAAGCTTTAAATGTTAAACTAAGCGATATAGAAGATGGGTGGGTTAAAGTGCAAATGGCCAAAGGAGAAAAACAAAGAATTGTGCCTATTGCAAAAATCGCTCTTGAAGCTATTAATGAATATCTAAAAAAAAGAAAGTGCATAAGTGAATATTTATTTTTAAATAAAAACTGCAAAAAACTAAGTAGAATAAGTGCATTTAATATAACCAAAAAATATCTTAATATCTCCCCGCATATCTTAAGACATTCATTTGCCACGGCTTTGGTTTTAGGAGGTGCAGATTTAAGGGTAGTTCAAGAACTTTTAGGACACGCTTCGCTTAATACAACACAAATATACACGCATATACAAAAAGAAAATTTAAAAGAAACAGTGTTGAAATACCATCCTTTAAAAGAGTTACAATGAAAAAAATTTTAGATTTATTAATAAAAAAAGGTATAATTTGCAAAGAATTAAAACCTTTAAATTTAAATACAAGAAAAAAAATCAAAGCATTTCTGGGAGTTAACTTAAAAAACGAATATTGCCTTATACTTAAAATAGAAAAAAAAAGCAGGATTTTAAAAAAAGAGATGGAAGAGATTTTAAAATTACTGCCAGAAATTAATTTCAGATATAAAAAAAGAATATTAATTACAAATGCACCGCTTTGTTCTAAGACAAAAGAAATAATTAAAAAATGGAGAATATTGTGATACTTGTTGATATTGGAAACACTCATTATCATATTTATAAAGACGGATTTATCCAACATCTAAAAAAAATAAAAAAATTTGATGAAAAAATCTATTATATAAGCGTAAATGAAAAAAAAGAAAAAGAATTTTTAAAATTAAATCCTCACGCTATAAACTTAAAACCTCTCGTTAAATTCAAAACAAACTATAAGAATTTGGGAATCGACAGAATAATGGCCTGTAAATCAATAAGCACCGGAACAGTTATTGATGCCGGCAGCGCAATTACAATTGATAGTATGAAAGAAAAAGAACATTTAGGAGGCATAATTATGCCTGGATTATATGCTTTTAAAGAGGCATTTACAAACATTTCAGATAAATTAAAAATAAAATATACAAATGATTTTGATATAAAAAAACTTCCTCAAAATACAAATGAAGCTCTGCTTTATGGAAGTATAGGAGCGCTTGTTAGGGTTATTTCTCAACTACAACCTCCTTATATTTTCACAGGTGGAGACGGTAAATATCTAAGCCAATTTATTATTAGCAAATATGATGAAGAACTTATATTCAAAGGAATGATTTTAACTATAAAGGAACAATATGACAATAGCCCTTCCTAAAGGCAGAATTGCCCAAGAAGTCCTTGAAATTTTCAAAAAAATATTTAATGAGGATTTTGAATTTGAAAATAGAAAATTGATATTGAAAAAAAACAAATTCACATTTTTAAATGTTAGAAACTGGGATGTCGCCACATATGTAGAAAAACAAGCGGCAGATATAGGTGTTGTAGGGCTTGATGTAATCACTGAGCTTAATTCTGATGTCTTGGAACTTTTGGATCTGGGACTTGGCAAATGCAGAGTTAGTGTAGCCGGTATTAAAAATGACAACAAATATAAACACAAAACACAAATAAAAGTAGCTAGCAAACTAGCAAATATTGCAAAAACTTATTTTTCAAAAAAAGGCATTCCAACAGAAATTATAAAATTAAACGGCTCAATAGAACTAGCCCCTCTTGTGGGATTAAGTGATGTGATTGTAGATATAGTGCAAACAGGCGGAACATTAAAAGAAAATGGAATGGAAGAAAAAGAAATTATTATGCATTCATCCGCAAGACTAATAGCAAATAAAAACTCTTTTATTTTGAAAAAAAAAGAAATTTTGAATCTTACAAAAAAAATAGAGGATGTTATAAATGGGTCTTGAGCTTTATTCAGATATTGAAGCAATGTTTTTAGACAAGGAAGCGGCTGATATTTTATGGTTTAAGTTTTTGGAAATTTTAAAAAACCTTAATATTAAAAATATACTTGATATTGGTTGTGGTAGCGGTGAATTTTGTATATTAGCTAAAAAAAATGGCTTTAATATTAAAGGTATAGATTTAAGTAAAAACCAGATAAAAAAAGCCCTTGAAAAAGGTTGTGAATGCGAAGTTAAAAATATTTGCGAAATAGAAAAAAATTTTGAATGTGCCACTGCAATATTTGATGTAATCAATTATCTAGATAAAAACGAGCTTAAAAAATTTTTTAAATGTGTTGAAAAAAAAGTTTCCAAGTATTTTATTTTTGATGTGAATACGCTTTATGCAATGGAAGATTTGGCAATA
The DNA here is from genome assembly GCA_964537435.1 of uncultured Nautiliales bacterium. Taxonomy (GTDB): domain Bacteria; phylum Campylobacterota; class Campylobacteria; order Campylobacterales; family Nautiliaceae; genus JALTBU01. The sequence goes on from CAZIBT010000078.1 coordinate 3,018, forward strand.
GGAACATTAAAAGCGGAAAATAAAAACAAATTTGCAGTGCTTTATAGTGAATTTGAAAATGAAAAATTAATTACTGAAATAACTCTTTTTGAAAAGAAAAAAAACTGCTATATAAAAAAACAAAGCTCAATAATTCAATATTATCATTCACTTGAAACAATAGAAAAATCAACTTCTATGAAATTAAAAGAAATTATTCCAATTTCTCTTTATGGCAGCAAAGACGCTGAAAAACTGATATTGATTTTTGAGAAATAACTATTTAGCTTTAAAAACTTCTTTGCTTACGCAAAATTCTGGAACAAAACATTTTTCACATGTTGGATTTTTTGCTTTGCATATATATCTTCCAAAAAGCACAAATCCTTGATGAAGTTCATTAAGGTCTGTTTTAAAGGCTTCAATTAAATCTTTTTCTGTTTCTTTGACTGTTTTTGCATCTGTTATGCCAAGTCTGTGAACTACCCTAAAAACATGCGTATCAACAGCCATTCTATTCGCCCCTTCTAATTCAATCAAAAACACATTGGCCGTTTTGTTTCCAACTCCTGGTAGTTTTATGAGTTTTGAATGTTCATGAGGAATAATTCCATTATATTCTTTTTGAACAGTTTTTGCCATTTCTATAATGTTTTTCGCTTTGTTGTTAAAAAAAGAGCACGATTTTATAATTTCTTTCACATCATCTAAATTAGCACATGCAAGAGATTTGATATCTGGATATTTTTTGAAAAGCTCGGGCGTTATCATATTCACTCTTTTATCAGTGCACTGAGCACTTAAAATTATATCAACTAGCAATTCATAATCATTATTGTATTTAAGCTCGGTTTTGCTTCCTTTATAATGCTCTAAAAATCTCTTTTTTATTTCTTCAAGTTCCTTTTTTTTTCTCAAAACCATTTTATTCCTTTTTATTCATATAAGCTCTTTTTTGTTATAATAACAAATATTTTATAAAAGGAGAATAATGGCTGGGCATAATAAATGGTCTAAAGTAAAACATATAAAAGCAAAAGAAGATGCAAAAAAAAGTAAAATTTTTACTAAACACGTAAGAGCCATTATGACAGCAGCAAGGGCTGGAGGCGGTAATCCTGAAACAAATGCGGCATTAAGACTAGCAATAGATAGGGCAAAATCTGATTCAATGCCTATGCAAAATATTCAAAGAGCTATTGATAAAGCAACAGGAAATCTTGATGGCGTTGTTTTAGAAGATGTAGTTTATGAAGGCTACGGACCAGGAGGCGTTGCTGTAATGGTTGAATGTCTTACCGACAATAAAAATAGAACAGTAGCAGAAATAAGACACGCTTTTAAAAAAGCTGGTGGAAATCTTGGGACCAGTGGAAGTGTGGCATGGATGTTCGAAAAAAAAGGTATAATAGTTATAAATAAAAGCGATAAAGATGAAGAGGTTGAAGAAAAAGCTATTGATGCAGGTGCAGAAGATATTAAAGAATTGGATGAAGTTATCGTAATAGAAACATCGCCTGATGATTTTAATTCTGTTTTGGAAGCTGTAAATAGTATCGACGGTATTGAAATCATTGAGAGCAACATTCAG
>CAZIBT010000079.1:0-4571 GCA_964537435.1 uncultured Nautiliales bacterium
AACGCCTGCATATAAAAATACACTCGAGCAAATAAGTAAAAATTTTTTCATAATAGCTCCTTATTTATAAGCCTGGTCCCAACCATAAGGTGTCATTGCTCCTTTTCCTTTTGCTGCATCTCTTGCTCTTTTAATAGCGGCTACATGTGCCGCATCACCAACTATTAAGGCATTTGTAGAACATATTGCCGCACACATAGGAACTTTACCTTCAGCAATTCTATTTTGACCGTAAAGTTCTCTTTCTTTAATTGAAAATGTAGGTGCTGGTCCTCCTGCACACATTGTGCACTTATCCATAACACCTCTAATTCCAAAAGCACCATCTCTAGGAAACTGAGGCGCTCCAAATGGACATGCATACAAGCAGTATCCGCAACCGATACATTTATCTTTATCATGCAAAACAATTCCGTCTTCTCTTATATAAAAACATTCAACTGGACACACTTGGAAGCAAGGTGCATCCGTGCAGTGCATACAAGCTATGGATACGGAAAATTCTTTACCCTCGATTCCTTCATTTAGAGTAATTACTTTTCTTCTGTGGATGCCAACAGGCAATTCGTGTGCGTCCGAACATGCCACTTCACATCCATGACAGTCAATACATCTGTCTTCATCACAATAAAATTTCATTCTAGCATATTCATACATTTTCTACTCCTTATGCTTTTTCAATGCGGACAAGTCCCGCTTTTGTTTCAGGAATTTGGGTAACAATATCGTATCCATAGTTAGCTACTGTATTTCCACTCTCACCTATCGCATATGGAACAAGTCCATCAGGATAATTTTTGCTCATATTTTTACCTTCCATAATTCCGGCAAAATGGATCGGTAAGAATATTCTATCAGGTGAAACTGAGTAAGTAAATCTTGCTTTTACTTTAATTTTGGCGCCTTCTGGTGAATGGATCCAAATCATATCACCGTCTTTAATGCCGTATTTATATGCAAGAGCAGGATTAATATTTGCAAACATTTCAGGCTCAAGTGCTGCAAGGTATTTGCTGTTTCTTTCGATTATTCCAGCACCGCTATACATAACAAGTCTTCCTGTTGTTAGAATAATTGGAAAATCTTTTGCCCAATCTTTTTTCTGAATTGAAATGAATTTAGTATCAACTCTATATTGATCTTTTTTATCAGGGTATGTAGGATAAATTTTTGCCAAATCATATCTTGGTGTATGAAGTGGCTCTCTGTGCATTGGAATTTTGTCAGGGAAAGTCCATACATAAGCCCTTGCTTTTGCATTACCATATGGAGCTACTCCAGCTTGAAGGGCATATTTTGCAATAAGTCCGCTTAAATCGACTTTCCAGTTTTTACCCATAATTGCTTTTTCTCTTGCAGGAATTTTGATTCCTAAAACTTTTTCAATATTTTCTTTAGTAAGTTCAGGATAACCTCCTTTAACTTTTGCACCTTTAATTGTTGCAAATGGTCCCGCAAGTAAATTTTCACCTTTATATTCTGTTCCAAATCTTGCCCTAAAACCCATTCCACCTTCCATAACAGGAATGTCTATATTATATAAAACAGGACTTCCAGAATGGTATTCAGTCCAGCATGGCCAAGGTAGTCCATAATATTCACCTTTCATTGGACCGATACCTTTGAGTGTTACCTCATCAAACATATGCCAGTTTTGTTGATGTTTTTTAAGTCTCTCAGGTGTCCATCCAGTAAGACCTATTGTTTTAATAATTCTTGCAATTTCTCTTGTAGCATCTTCAGGCCATTTGAAAGAATTTTTTACTTTAACGGCTTTACCGTTTTTGACGCCCATCATCATACCACGAACAAATTCATCATAAAATCCAAATTTTTTAGCAAAAGTAAACATAATTTCTTCATCTGTTTTACTTTCATACATTGGATCAATTACTTTGCTTCTCCATTGAGCTGTTCTATTTGTTGCCGTTACGCTTCCTTCATCCTCGAACTGTGTTGTTGTAGGGAGGATATAAACATTATCGGTTTTATTTGTAATAACAGCTGCTTCGTTTGCAAAAGGCTCTGCCACTACTAATAAATCAAGTTTATCAAGTGCTTGTTGAACTTTTGCTGTTTGAGCAACTGAAGTTATACCATTACCCTGAACCCATAATGCTTTTATTGGAGTTGGCTGGTAAATTTTTTCTTCTTGTAATACACCTTGCCACCATTTAGCAAGAGTGAAACCTTTAGTATGCATCATTTTTGGAGTTGCAAATCTGTTTTGAAGCCATTTAAAATCAACTCCCCAGTTATGAGCGAAATATTTCCAGCTACCTTCACTAAGTCCATAATATCCCGGAAGTGAATGAGACAAACAACACATATCGGTTGCACCCTGAACATTATCATGACCTCTTAAAATGTTACATCCACCTCCAAATTTACCCATATTTCCAAGGGCCAATTGAAGTATCGGTGCCATTCTGGTATTTGATGAACCAATTGAATGTTGGGTTAATCCCATAGCCCAAAGAAGAGTTCCCGGTTTATTTGATGCATATGCTCTTGTAACCTGAATTAAAACATCAGCAGGAACGCCCGTTACATCGGCAACTTTTTCTGGTGTCCATTTTTCAGCTTCTTTTTTTACATAATCCATTCTAAATACGCGGTTTTTGATATATTCTTCATCTTCCCAGCCGTGTTTGAATATTAAATGAAGCATTCCATACATAAATGGAATATCAGTTCCCGGTCTAATTCTGACATATAAATCAGCTTTTGCAGCTGTTTTAGTATATCTTGGATCAACAACAATCAAAACAGCATTATTTCTTTCTTTTGCTTTTAGTATGTGTTTGAAACCAACAGGATGGTTTACAGCAGGGTTTGCGCCAAAAATAATAATCGCTTTAGAGTTTTGTATATCTCCCAAGTGATTTGTCATAGCGCCATAACCCCATGTGTTCGCGACCCCCGCGACTGTTGCGCTGTGTCAAATCCGTGCTTGGTGATCTATATTATTTGTTCCCCACATTGCAGCGAATTTTCTGAAATAATAGGCTTGTTCAGTGCCCATTTTCGCGCTGCCCAGGAACATTGCAACATCAGGTCCGTGTTTTTTCCTGAGTTCAAGCATTTTTTCGCTTATTTCATTTATGGCTTGATTCCAACTTATTCTTTGCCATTTTCCATTTACTTTTTTTAGAGGGTGTTTTACTCTTTTTGCAGTTCTAACGGTATCTATTGAATCAATACCTTTACAACAATGACTTCCATGGCTTATAGGATGGTCTTGAGCAACTTCTTGTCTAACCCATACACCATTATAAACTTCTGCTATAATTCCACAACCAACTGAACAAGTTGTGCATATTGTTTTAACTTTTTTACTCCCAGGGTAAGGATCTTTTACTTCATCACAGGTTGCTTCTCTAACTACAGGAGCTGCATTTAAGCCTGTTGCTCCTAATGCAGTTGAAAGAGCGGCCATTTTAAGAAAAGATCTTCTACCCACTTTTACTTTTTCAAGTTCTTTAAGTGAGCTCATAACATCTCCTTATATTGCGTTTTTGTAATAAATTTCCCAATACTTTGTCATTCTGTAAAGAATTTCTCTTTTAGGCGAATGCCCTCTTACTACACCATTGTCTAAACATTTTTCATTTTCAGTATTTTTTGCTAATACCACTGCCGGTGCTGTTGCAACCAGTGCACTGGCTCCAAGCATTTTTTTAAGAAACTTACGCCTTTGCATTTTGTCTCCTTTTTTGGATTTATCTCAAAAGAGATAACGGAAAGGCTATAACTAGCCTTTCGATTATCTCTTTATACTTCATCCTCAACATCACCGCCTTCTTCAAGGTTACAAACCAATGCACTTTCGCCTTTTTTCTTTTTATTTGCCTTTCTGATAGCAGCTTCTTTATCTGCAACACAAATTTCACACTCTTTTTTTGCTATTTTTTCGATTTTAGGTTTAGGTTTTTCAAAATAAAGCCTTTCTGTTTCCATAAAACTTTTTAAAATTACCGCTACATTTTTATATAGCTCACTCGCAGTATGTAAAAATAAATTTTCAATAAAATCATCAATAAACATATTTAATATGTTAAATGTTTTCTCTTGTAGATATTTTGATTTTTCATCTCCTTCAAGTGAAACCAAAATCAAATGATTCATAAAAGGTAAAATAAATCCTATATCATCTTCCAAATCTTTATAATCCTCTCTTTTTCTAAATTTTGAAGAAAGAACGATATCAACCATTTTTACCCTCATTTTTCCGTTTTCCATCTCTTCAAGGTAAAATGAAGCAGTAGTTGGGATAGGATCGTTTGTTAAATCGTAAAATATATCATCATATTCGGTTTTCAGTTTTTCAGGGTCATATTTTTCTATTAAATTTTTTGCCGCATTTTTAGATAATTCGTCTAAAGGGTTTTCATATATAAGTTTCGCCATTTCTTTTACATCTGAAAATCTGTTTTCATCATACGTAAAAGTTAATAATTTTGAAAAAAAAGCATAATAAAACGCCCTTGCTTTTTGGATTTCTTTATTCATATTTGCTCCTTCTTTTTTAAATATTCACTGAAAAGTAATTTGGATTTACATTCAGGGCA
>CAZIBT010000080.1:0-4533 GCA_964537435.1 uncultured Nautiliales bacterium
GGATTATTATGATCCAGATATTATGTTTGAATTAGAAAATTTAAAAAATAGAGGATATCAATTAGTTAAATTTGGAGATTTAATAAAAAATAAAATTATATCTATTAAAAGAGGCAATGAAATAGGTTCTCAATTTTATGGAATGGGAAATATTCCTTTTGTTAGGACTAGCGATATAGTAAATTGGGAAATTAAAATAGATCCTATAAAAGGAATACCAGAAGAGATATATCAAATATATAAAGAAAAACAAGATATTAAAGCTGGAGATATTTTATTTGTTAAAGACGGAACTTTTTTAATTGGTAGGACAGCTTTTGTTACTTCTTTAGATGAAAAAATTGTGATTCAAAGCCATCTTTTGAAGATCAGAGTGGAAAAAGAGACGGCATATATAAATCCTTATTATTTAATGTATTTGTTTAATTTGCCTATTGTAAAAAAACAAATTAAAAATAAAACTTTTGTTCAGGGAACTATTTCGACAATAGGGGATAGAATTCAAGAATTAATATTACCGGTTGATAAAAAAGAAATTAGCATAATTACTAAAAAAGTTAAAAATATAATACATAAAAAAGAATTATTAAGAAAAGAGATAATACAATTGATAAACAATGTTGATTTTTAAAAGGAATTTGAATGGCAAAAGGGAGAACAATAAGTGCGAATTTTTTAACAGATTTGGATAAAGAAGTATTAAAACTTTGCGAAATTATTTCTTTAAAAATAAAAAGTAAAATAAAAAATGACAAATTAAAAAAAGATTTTTGGAATAAATTTGGGAAAATAAGTCTGAGCAGAGATGCAGGAGCGGGCAGAGGAGGAGGAAAACTTCAAAGAGATGCTTTGTGTGTAAGAGGTAGACAAGGAAAGGCTCCTTATTCAAATAGAAATTTAAGATGGCACCCGTTAGTAGTTGCTGCAGAAAAAATAGATTTTGCAAAACCTATAAAAAGAATCGAAATAGAAGGTGATGAAGATACTCAAACTTTGGTTTTTGTTGTTGATATAAATGGAACTGAAAAAAAATATCCTTCGGATATAGTTTATGAACTTCCTGAAAGGTTTGTAGTATTGCCGCATCATTGGAAACCTCATATAAATATATTAAAACATTGGAATGATATTTTATGGACACAAAATTCATGTATTATTCCTGCAATGGAGGCTTGTGAATGGTGGCATGCCGTTGAGGTGTATGCATTTTTAGCCATAACAGTTGCTATTGAATATTATAATATTGATTTTAAAGATATATATGAGGAAATAATTAATATTTTAAAAAATCAACAAATAAATGCCCAAATAACTTTACCAAGTGATAATTTTCCTTTGAATGAAGATGATTTTAGAAATTGTCCTGTTTGTAAAAAACCTTTATCGGATACATTGGAGGAATTTAGAATTGACAAAAGAAGCAAAACTTGGCAGCCAGCTTGGTCTCCTTCCAAAAGGGATGAGGGGGAAGATGGAAGTAACCAAATTTTACATATAGAACCTTTGATAGAAACTGAAATTAGACATAAAGTAGGAAAAGTAAAATTCGGGCATCGTTGGTGCAATATTTCAATGACAGATCATTCTTTGGATGAAACATTGAATTTTTTTGAGTATGTTTTAAAAGCACATAAAAAAATATAAATTATTTTTTATATAAAAACCACCATATTGCAGGAAAACCTGCTAAAATTTCAAAAATTATGGTTAAAATTCTGCTTTCGATTGAACCATGAAATTTATATGCAATAAATATTATTATAGGAGCTAAAATTACTAAAGCCCTCCATAAAATTCCAAAGTATATTTTTAAATGTTTTTTAAAAGAAGTTTTAGCCTCTATTCTAATTTTAAATGAATCAAAATAAAAATTAACTACAAAAAAACTGATAATTATTGTAATAACAAATAAAGTAATAAAAATTTCTTTCATATACCAAAAATAATTTGTGTATTCCATTATATCAATAAATATTAAATAAAAAGCAAAAATAATTAAAGACATTATTCCAGCAATATGAAACCATAATTTAAAAGCTAATTTAAATTTTTTCATAAAAATCCTTTTTTTATTGCATTTCGAAAAATTTTTTTATATAATTCCACTTACATTCCGGCGTAGCTCAGTCGGTAGAGCAGACGGCTGTTAACCGTCGGGTCGCAGGTTCGAGTCCTGCCGCCGGAGCCATTAAAAAATATTTATTTTAAAATAGTGTCAAAGAATATTTATCTTAAATTTATAAAGCCCAAAGGGCCAAAAACTTTTAAGGAGGGGAAATCAAGTTAGAATTTTAACAACATTTTCTTAAATTTTACTTAAATCTTTTGCGAATGAATTACTTTTTAATATATATTTGTTGTTCATAAAATTAAATTCTAGTTTGTAAGAATGAAGCATAAGTCTAAAAGCCCCCGTTTTTTGCAATCTTTCTTCTGAAGAAATTAGTTTATTTAGATATCTATCAGCAAAATTATTATCTACACCATATAAAGGATCTCCCACTATAGGATGGCCTATACTGAAAAGATGAACCCTTATTTGATGTTGTCTACCTGTTAATAATATGCATTCCACTAGTGTATTTTCACCTATTTTTTTTATTGGTTTTACTATTGTTATGGATTCTTTTCCTTCTGGGTGAATTAAAACTTTTACTTTTATATTGTTATCTTTATTAGCCAATATAGGTTTTTTAATTGTGAGTTCTTTGTTAATATGGCCTTTCACAAGTGCTAAATATTTTTTTTGGACCTCTTTATTTTGAAACATTTGCTTGAGTATCGATTCTGCAAATTTATTTTTTGAAGCTATAATAAGACCACTTGTTTCTTTATCGAGTCTGTGAACTAAGTTTGAATTATTTCCCCATAAATTTCTTACATCATCAAGTAAACTTTTTGTATTTGCTAATTTTTTAGGATGAACCGCTACTCCGCTTGGTTTGTCAAAAACGGCAAAATGAATAGTTTCGAAAATTGGTTTTAACCCATATCCGTTTGGTTCAAAAACAATACATTTTAATTTACCGCTGCCCTTAAAAGCTTTTTGGGTTATTCTTTTTCCATTTAAACTCACCCTACCTCTATCAATAGCTCTTTTGGCTTCTCTTATATTAAATCCAAGATCTTTAACTAAAAAATCTAATATTTTTCGGTTTTTTATTTCAAATTCTTTGGTAATAAACCCCACTTAACCTCTTTTAAATTCTCTATTAATTTATTTAACCATATCTTTAAAATCCCTACCATTTCCAAGTGCAGTCAAATCATTTAAACTAGTCAAACCCTTATTGATTTCGCTAGTATCTTTATTTACTTGTTCTTGAAGCTTTTTAAGTTCTTCTTTATATTTTTGCATCTCTTCTTTCATTTCTTCAAGTTCAATTTCTTTTCTTATATCAGCTGTAGCATCTCTCCACATTCTTTTTAATTTACCAATTATTCTACCTGTTGTTTTAAGTGCATCCGGTAATTTTTCAGGCCCTAAAACAATTATGGCGATTATTATTATAAACATAAACTCGGTTGAGCCAATATCAAACATAAAAAGCCTTTTTGTTATAATTGTATCAAAAAAAGGTTAATTATGGTTGAAAGATACGCAAGAGATGAAATGAAAAAATTATGGACCCAGGAGGCTAAGTATAACGCATGGCTTGAAGTAGAAAAAGCAGCTGTTAAAGCATGGAATAAACTAGGGCTTATCCCAGATAAAGATACTGAAAAAATAATAAAAAATGCAAAATTTGATATAAAAAGAATAAATGAAATAGAAAAAGAGACAAAGCATGATGTAATAGCGTTTTTAACAAGTGTTGCAGAAAGTTTAGGAGAAGAGAGCAGATGGGTGCATTATGGAATGACAAGCTCTGATACAATCGATACAGCAGTCGCCCTTCAAATGAGGGATTCTCTTAAAATTATTATTGAAGATGTCAAAATGGTAATGGAAAGCATTAAAAAAAGAGCAATGGAGCATAAATATACTTTAATGGTTGGAAGAAGCCATGGGATTCACGGAGAGCCTATAACTTTTGGGTTAGTTTTATCAATTTGGTATGATGAAATGAAAAGACATCTTAAAAACCTTGAAGAGACACTTGAAGTTATAAGTGTAGGAAAAGTAAGTGGTGCTATGGGGAATTTTGCCCATGCACCTATTGAGCTTGAAGAATTGACATGTAAGTTTTTAGGATTAAAACCAGCTCCAATTTCAAATCAGGTCATCCAGAGGGATAGGTATGCAAGACTTGCATCTGCTCTTGGTTTGCTTGCTAGCACAGTTGAAAAAATTGCAGTAAATATAAGACATTTTCAAAGAACGGAAGTTTATGAAGCTGAAGAATATTTCAGCAAAGGTCAAAAAGGAAGTTCTGCTATGCCACATAAAAGAAATCCGGTTTTAAGCGAAAATATTACAGGACTTGCAAGAGTTATTAGAAGTTATACAATTCCTGCAATGGAAAATGTGGCTTTATGGCATGAAAGAGATATATCTCATAGTTCAGTTGAAAGATTTTGGCTTCCAGATGC
>CAZIBT010000081.1:0-4525 GCA_964537435.1 uncultured Nautiliales bacterium
CAAAAAAGACATTCCTCAAGATTTCACCTCCCTTGCAAATTTAGGAGATAATGATTAAAGGAAAAATCATAAAAACAAGTGAATTAGAGCATATAAGATTTGGATTTTATTTTAAGGTTTGAGATGAAAAAAAGATTTATATATTGGATTTTACTTTTAATTTTGGCAATTATGGCGGATATTTTTATGCCAAGTATTATAAAAAGTGAAATTTTAAAAGTTGTTTTAATGCTCTTTGGTGCGGGTGGAATTATTTTGGCTATTATTTTAAATTCGATTGCGGGTAGGACGCTTAAACTTTACGGACATCAAATTCAAACAAAAAAATTTTCATCTCCAGATAAATTTGTAAATATAGGGATATATTCTTGTATGAGACATCCGGGGCAGTTTGGGAATATCATTTTGCTTGTATCGATAACTTTGCTAAGTGGAAAAATATGTGCTTTGTTTTTTGGAGGATGGCTTGCATTTTTGGGGGTTTTGTTTATTTTAATTGTGGAAGAAAGGGAGGCTATTATTAAATTTGGAGATGAATATTGCGAATATATAAAAAAAACGCCTCCTTTTTCATTAAAATGTTTACCAGTCTTTAACCTCTTTTTGAGGTAATATTTCCACGTAAAAATAATTATCTTTTGAATCCATAACCGGATATGTTTGATAATAAATCCAGCCACTTAATTCTTGTTTCTTTTTGTCATAATGTATTCCATATGTCAAATAACCGTTTATTAAATTAACAAAAAAATTGTCAAAATCACTTGGTTTATAAACTTTTGCACTAATTTTTGCTTTGCATAAATTTCTGCCTACCTTTTTACTATCCCACCAGATAATATTTGATTTGTCTATTTTAAATTTTGAAGTTGCGTTTTTTTCTATTTCATTATTGAATATATTATTGTTGATAATGTTTTGTGCAAGTGAGATGGCATCCGGATCATCACAACTAATACTGCGAGTAGCGTTTTGTTTCAGATTAAAATTACAACCGCTAAAAAGTAGCCCTAAAAAAATCAAAAAAATGCTCTTTTTCATTTTTTCTCCTTTAAAATTATTATAAAATTATATTAAAAAAGGAGAGAAATGAAGCTTCAAAAAGAAGGTATATTAAAACAATTAGGATATAGCGATGCAGATTTAAAACAGCTTGAAATAGTTGAAAATAATACTCCAGGATTTGAAAAAATAAAAAATCATTTAATATCTTTAAATGACAAACTCAAACATTTAAACGGGTTTATAGGCTTTTCAAACAGTGTTCCTCATTTGAAAATAAAAATAGACACTAACAATAACGAATTCATAAAAGAAGCCGAAGAGATTATAAAAAAATGGGCTGAAAAATATAAAGTAGAGCTTGAAAGAGTAAAAGATAATGTTTTTTATATAAAAAGGGTTATTTAAGCTCTCCCCATCTTTTCCCAAAACTTATTCCGACTTTCAAAGGCACTTTGAGTTTAAATACGTTTTCCATAATGTTTTTGTATTCCATTGCTTCTGTTTCTTTTTCTATTTCGAATATAAGTTCGTCATGAATTTGTAGTATCATTTTTGCTTTTGGAAATTTTTGTTTTATTTCAAGCATAGCTTTTTTGATTATATCAGCTGCACTTCCCTGAAAAATAGTATTAACAGCCTCTCTTTCATAATTGGCGATTGTTCTTGCATTAGCTCTTGCAAAATCAAAAAATCTTCTTCTTTTAAGTAGAGTTTGGACATATCCATTATTTCTGGCTTCAAGTTTAGTATTTTCTATGAAATTTTGGACGGTAGGAAAAGATGCAAAATATTTTTCAATAAACTCCTTTGCCTCTTTTGTGGAAACATTTATTGTCTCACTTAGTTTCTTAGGGCCCATTCCGTAAATAAGTCCAAAATTGATTGATTTTGCAACGCTTCTATATTTAGTCGCATTTTCTTTACCGAAAATTTTAATTGCAGTTTCAAGATGAATGTCTTTATCATTTAAAAAGGCATTTATAAGGTTCTCATCTTCACTGAAATGTGCTAATAGCCTTAATTCGATTTGAGAATAATCGAGACTTACGAATATTTTATCAGTGATAAATGCGTTTCTTATATTGATATCTGTTGAAGTGGGGATATTTTGAAGATTAGGATTTTTGCTTGAAAGCCTGCCGGTAGCCGTTCCTGTTTGTAAGAAATTTGTGTAAATTTTATGATTTTTGTCTTTTTTTGCATATTCTTTAAGCGGAATTACATAAGTGCTAAGAAGTTTATCAAGTTTTCTGTATTCAAGTAAAAGAGGAATAATAGGATGTGCGTTTTTTAGAGAATTTAAAACCTTTTCATCCGTTGAAAAGCCTGTTTTTGTTTTTTTCTTTGCAGGGAGTTTTAGCACTTCAAAAAGAATGTATCCCAGCTGTTTTGGTGATTTTATATTGAATTCATTTCCTGCTAATTCATAGATTTTTTGTGTTAATTTCATCAAGCTTTTGGCTAATTTGTGTTTGTAATTTTTGCATATATTCAATATCAAGTTTAATTCCTTCATTTTCCATATCTATCAAAAGATTAATAAAAGGCATTTCTATATTTTCATAATCAAATTTTACCTCATCCCATAATTTATCCTTCATTTTTTCGTATATTTTAAGGGTTATAATTGCATCTTCGGCAGCATATTTTGCGGCTGTATGTATGTCAATTTCTGAAAAATTCTGATTTTTGCCCACAATTTCTTTGAATTTTATATTTTTATGTCCCAAAATTCTTTTTGCAACGCTATCTAATCCAACGGGTGAATCTGGGTTTAAAATCCATGCCATAATCATTGTATCGGCAAAAGGAGTAGGCGTTTTTATTCCATATTTTTTTAACATTTTAAAATCAAACTTTAAATTATGCCCGATTACCTTTTTTTGCAAAATTTTTTCTATTGCTTTTAATGCAGATTTTTCAGGAATTTGTGTGCTAACTCCCAGATAATTATGATTGATTGGCACATAATATGCTTTTTTTGCTTCAAATGCAAAACTAAATCCCACAATTTTCGGGTTTTCAAGGGATGTTGTTTCGGTATCAAATGCAACAATTTCACCTATTTTGTCAATAGTATCGAATAGTTCTTTTTCGTTTTCGATTAAAATCGCATCAAATTTTACCTGATTGTCTGGTTCTTTTGTTTTAACATAAAGACCGTCTTTTTTGACCCTTTCTATTATGGATGTAATATCTAAATCAATCAGTTTGTCTGCAACTTTTAAAATAGGATTAATTTGTGGATATTTAAATTCATCAAGGTTTATATTTTTAAACAAATCAGTTTTAAGTGTTACAAGCTTACGACTTAAAAAAGCATTTTCTTTGCCTTCAATTAATTTTTTCTTTAGTGCTCCTTTTATTTCGTCTATGTGTGAATAAATATTTTCAAGAGTTTTATATTCGTTTATAAGTTTTGCGGCTGTTTTAACACCTATTCCTTTAACTCCAGGAATATTATCGGAACTATCTCCCACAAGTGCTTGGAAATCTTTGAAATATTTGGGATGAATTCCGAATTTTTCAATGCAGCCTTTTTCATCTATTTCCTTTTTTTTCAAAGGGTCGAAAATTATTATTTTATCATCATCAATTAATTGATACATATCTTTATCATGAGAGACAATCTTAACCTTTATTCCGTTTTTAGCTGCGAGCGTGGCAAGCGAGGCTATTAAATCATCACTCTCAAAACCTGGGATTTCAAGCATTTTAAAGCCCATCTCCCTAATTAAATCGATAGCTATTGGAAGCTGCGTTTTCAAATCTTCCGGAGCTTCTGGGCGGTTGGCTTTATATTCTGGGAAAATTTCTTTTCTGAAAGTCTCCTTTTCTTTGGAATCTAGCGTAAATACCACATAATCGGTAGGAAAATCACGTCCGAGAGAAGCAATAAAATTCATAAATCCTGTAATCATTCCTGTTGGAGTGCCTTTTTTGCTTTTAAGAGGGGGCAAGGCATAAAAATTTCTGAATAAAAATCCAAAAGTGTCGATAATAGTTAAAACCATAAAAAAACCTTTTTTGATAAAATGTTATCATAATTTAAAGGAGCAGGATTGAAACACGAAAGAATTATCAGTATAAAAAATCCGGTTTTTAGAATCAAGGTTACAAAAAATGGTCTTATTTATGTGCTTGATACTTTAAATACAATAAGAATTTTCGATGAAAATTTTAAACTTAAAACAGGCGCCAGGATTAAAATGCCTTCTCACAATCCTTTTGAAAATACGGCTGATATTTCGTATGGAGGGAATTATATAGCAATAGCTGATAGAAATAAAAAAACGTATGTTTGGGATATAAACAAAAAAGCGATGAAATATAAGTTTGGCTGGCATAAAGGAGATGTTTTAAATGTTACGTTTGATTGGGAAGAGAAATATCTTTTGACTGGCGGAAGCGATAGCAGAGCTTATATATGGAGTTTGAAATTAGGTCGGATGCTTTTAGCCCTACCTCCTCATGCGGATTATATTTTAAGCGGAGGATTTAGTAAAAATAATTTATGGAC